>NZ_JBPQTX010000203.1:0-13123 GCF_051386555.1 Streptomyces sp. URMC 126 | reverse complement strand
GACGGGCTGAATACGGCGCCCGGGCGCACTATCCAGCCCGTCCGGCGTTTGAGGACGAGCGGCGAAGCCGCGAAAAGGGGGTCTGGGGCGCAGCCCCAGGAATCGGCGAAGGGGCGGGACCGGGGCACCGCCCGCCGCAGGCGCCCCGCCGCCTCACCCACCCGGCGTGATCAACCCCGCCTCGTAGGCGAAAACGGCAGCCTGCGTCCGATCCCGCAACCCCAGCTTCACCAGGATCCGACTCACATGCGTCTTCACCGTCGACTCGGCAACCACCAGATAAGAAGCGATCTCCGCATTCGACCGCCCCTGAGCGACCAGCACCAACACCTCCGTCTCCCGCTCCGTGAGTTCCCCGATCCGCTCCTGCGTAGGCTGCCGCGGCGTGCCGAGCCGGGAGAACTCGTGGATGAGCCGCTTCGTCACCGTGGGCGCGAGCAGCGCCTCGCCGGCGGCGACGACCCGGACGCCGTCGGCGAGCTGCCGGGCCGAGGCGTCCTTGAGCAGGAAGCCGCTCGCCCCGGCGCGCAGCGCCTGGTAGACGTACTCGTCCAGGTCGAAGGTGGTGAGCACGAGCACCTTCGCGTCCGCGTCCGCGGCGACGATCTCCCGGGTGGCGTCGATCCCGTTGAGCCCGGGCATCCGGATGTCCATGAGGACGACGTCGGGGCGGAGCTCCGCGACCCGTTCCAGCGCCTGGTGCCCGTCCACCGCCTCTCCGACGACCTCGATGTCGGGCTGCGCGTTGAGCAGCACGGAGAAGCCCTCGCGCACCATCATCTGGTCGTCGACGATCAGCACCCGGATGCTCACGCGGCGGCCTCCGCGCGCGCGGCGGCCGGCAGGAAGGCGCTGACCTCGTAGCCGCCGTCCGCCGTGGGCTCGGCGGTCATCTCGCCGCCGAGCATCCCGACGCGCTCGCGCATGCCGAGGACGCCGTGGCCGGCGCCGGGCGACGGCTTGGCCGTCCGGTCGGGCGGTCCGTTGACGACGCGCAGGCCGAGCCCGCCGAGGACGTAGGAGATCTCGACGCGGGCGGTGGCGCCGGGGGCGTGCCGCAGGACGTTGCTCAGCGCCTCCTGGACGATCCGGTAGGCGGAGAGCTCCACGCCCTGCGGCAGCGGGCGCACGGAGCCCGTGACGACGTGCTCGACGGTGAGACCCGCCTGGCGGACGTTGGCCAGCAGCCCGTCCAGCGCGTCCAGGGTGGGCTGGGGGGCCTCCGGCGCGTCGAAGACATCGGAGCTGTCGGAGCGGATGACGCCGAGGACGCGGCGCAGCTCGGTGAGGGCGGCGACGGCGTTCTCCCGGATGGTGGCGAACGCGGCGGCGAGCTCGGGCGGGGTCTCCTGGACCCGGTAGGGGGCCGCCTCGGCCTGGATGGCGACGACGGACATGTGGTGGGCGACGACGTCGTGCAGCTCGCGGGCGATGGTCGTGCGCTCCTCCAGGACGGTCCGCCGGGACCGCTCGACCTCGGTGACGGCCGCCTGGACGGCCACCTGCTCGCGTGACTCGCGCAGCACGCGCCCCGCGAGGACCGCGAAGAGCAGGACGCCGGAGACGACGAGGTACTCGAAGAGCGACGGGCCGGCGAGCACCCGGTAGAACACGGTCAGGAAGACCGCGAGGGCCGCCGTCAGCAGCCACATCTCCCCGGCCACCCGAGGCCTGCCGCGCATCGCGACGAGCATCATGACCAGGGCGTGGACGCCGAACGGGATCGACAGCGACAGGTCGGGCGAGCCGACCGCCGACAGCAGGATCACGGCGACCGAGCACCACCACGCGCCGACGGGCCGGACGAGCGTCATGAGCATCGGCACCCCGATGAGCAGCGACGTCGCCGGCGTCCCGCCTTGCACCAGTGCCTGGAACATCAGGAACACGGTGAACGTCACGAGCGCGGCGTGCGGCAGCCACCGGGCGTACCGGCGGGTGGCGCGCGGCGTCAGGGCGAGGAGCCGGCTGTCGTCCGCGAGCGGCGCCAGCGGCCGGAAGGCGAACGCGTCGGTGAAGAGGTCGCGGTGCATACCGGCGAAGGCGCTCTTCATCATCAGCAGCTCGCTGCGGAGGGTCGTCGTCTCGGGGGTTTCGGTCACGCGTTCAACGGTAAGCACCCGGACGGCGTACGTCGTCCCCGTTCATGGGGATCCGTCGGCGTCCGTCTCAAGTACTACGCGGCCGGTGCCGGGCCCCGGATCCGGCCGGGCGGCGGCGTCGACGAGGGACAGCAGCACGGCGCAGGCCGCCGTGCCGGGGGTGACGGGCGCGTAGTGCCCGGACCGGGGCAGGACGCGCAGCTCGGCGGTGCCGAGCAGCCGGGCGGTGACGGCGTAGCGGTGGGAGAGCTCGACCGGCACCTCGTCGTCGGCGGCGCCGTGCAGCAGCGTGACGGGGACCCGGGGCGGCAGCCCCGCCGGGTCCGCCTCGGCCGCCGGCCGGTTCCCGAGCAGCGCGTCGACGGCCCCGCCGCCGGTCCCCAGCTCCCGGGCGCGAGCCAGGTCGGCGACCGGGGCGACGGCCACGACGGCGTCCACGACCGGTTCCGTACCGGCCGCCGCGCACAGCGCGAGGTGGCCGCCGGCCGAGTGCCCGAGCAGCACGTGGCGCCGGGCCGGGCCGCCGGCGGCGAGGGCGGACCGCACGTCCTCGAACGTGGCGGGCCAGCCGCCCCCGCCGCCGACCCGCCGGTACTCGGCGAGGGCCGTCTCGTACCCCCGCGCGGCCAGGGCGGCCGCTAGCGGGGCGAGGTGCCGCCGGTCGTAGGCGGCGCGCCAGAAGCCGCCGTGCAGCAGGGTGACGCGGACGCCGGCGGGCATGCCGGTGGGCAGGTAGTGGTCGACGACCTGGTCGGGGTGCGGCCCGTAGGCGGTGGTGGCGTCGGGCGGCGCGTACGGGAGCCCGAACAGCGCCGCCTCCTCGTCGGCGTCGCTCACAGCACCTCCGCCAGCGTCCGCGCCGCCCGTTCGGCGCCGGCGAACGTGGTGTACAGCGGCGCGAACCCGAACCGCAGCACGTCCGGGCGGCGGTGGTCGCCCACGACGCCGCGCTCCGCCAGCGCGGCCATGACGGCCGCCGCGCCCGTCGGGCAGCGCAGCGACACCTGGCCGCCGCGCTCGGCGTGGGCGGCGGGCGTGACGGACTCCACCCGGCCCGCCGGGACCAGGGCGGCCACACAGCGCAGAAAGAAGTCGGTGAGGGCGAGGCTCTTGGCCCGGACGGCGTCGAGACTCACGTCGTCCCACACGTCCAGCGCGGCGTCCAGCGCCAGCAGGGAGAGGATGTCCGGGGTCCCGGTCCGGCCGCGGGCCGGGCCGTCGGCGGGCGTGTACGCGGGGTCGAGGCCGAACGGGTCCGCGTGCGAGTTCCAGCCGGGCAGCGGGGAGTCGAAGCGGTCCTGGTGGTCGCGGCGGACGTAGAGGTACGCGGGCGCGCCGGGGCCGCCGTTGAGGTACTTGTACGTGCAGCCGACGGCGAGGTCCACCCCGTGCTCGTCCAGCCCGACGGGCAGCGCGCCCGCGCTGTGGCACAGGTCCCAGACCGCGAGCGCGCCGGCGCCGTGCAGGGCCGCGGTGGTGCCGGGCAGGTCGTGGAGCCTGCCGGTGCGGTAGTCGACGTGGTTGACCAGGGCGACGGCGGTCCGCGGGCCGGCCGCGGCGGCGAGGTCGGGGGCCGGGACGGCCCGGATCCGGCACCCCGTCAGCCGGGCGGCGGACGCGGCGATGTAGCCGTCCGTCGGGAACGTCGCGGCGTCCACGAGGATCTCGTCACGGCCGTCCCCCGCCATGCGGACGGCGGCCACCACGGCCTTGAAGACGTTGACGCTGGTCGAGTCGCCCACGACGACCTGCCCTGGCGCGGCGCCGACCAGCCGCCCGATCCGGTCGCCGACCCGCTCGGGCGCGGTCCACCAGCCCGACTCCTCCCAGGAGCGGATCAGCAGCCGCCCCCACTGCCGGTTCACGACGTCGGCGAGGCGGGGGGCGACGGCGCGCGGCAGGGCGCCGAGCGAGTTGCCGTCGAGGTAGACGACGCCGTCGTCGAGGTCGAACGCGGCCCGGTGGGCGCGCAGTCCGTCGGCGGCGTCCAGACGGGCGGCCTCGGCGGCGAGGCCCTCGTGGGTGCCGTGGGCGTCAGACACGGCCGCGCGCCGTCCACAACTCCGGGAACACCGTCTTCCGGGCCCGCTTCTCCAGCCAGGCGACGCCCGCCGAGCCACCCGAGCCCGGCTTGGCGCCCATCGCCCGCCGGGTGGCCACCAGATGGTCGTTGCGCCAGCGCCACACCCGTTCCGCGACCTCGGTGAGGTGCTCGCCGAGCCGGCACTCGTCGCTGCCCTGGTCACCGGCGTAGATCCGCTGCCAGACGTCCTCCACGCCCGGGTCCGGCTCGTAGCGTGCCGTCACGTCCCGTTCGAGCACCGCGCGCGGCACCGGGTGGCCGCGCCGGGCCAGCCAGCGCAACGCCTCGTCGTACAGGGACGGTTCGTGCAGCGCCTTCTCCAGCCGGGCGTGGACGCGCGGCACATTGCGGTACGGCGTCAGCAGGGACGTGGACTTCTCGCCGAGCAGGAACTCCACCCGGCGGTACATGGCCGACTGGAAGCCGGACGCCTCGCCGAGCGCCGGCCGGAACCGGTTGAACTGGACGGGCGTCATCCGGGCGATGGGCTCCCAGGAGGCGTTGAGCGCCCCCAGCTCGTGCACCGACCGTTCGAGCGCGGCCAGGGCCGTGGGCAGGTCGTCGCGGCGCAGCGCGCCGGCGGCGGTCTCCCACTCGTGGACGAGGAGCGTGAACCACAGCTCCATCACCTGCGTGGTGACGAGGAACGCGGGCTCGCCGGGGTCGTCGGTGACCGGGTGCTGGAGGCTGGAGAGGACCTCGGCGCGGACGTAGTCCTCGTAGGGCGTCGTGGCCTCGAAATCGAGGTTGGGGGGCGTGGGCGGCTGCGGCATCGTGGCTCCTCGGCACCGAACGCGGCTTCCGGGTAGCGGTCCGCCCCTCTCCTTCGCGTCGGAGCCCCGGTCCCCTGTTCGCATCATGCGTCCCTTGGGCCGCGCCCGCAAGAGGCGTGCGCCGGACGCGCTGTGCGGCCCGTCCGGCGCGAACGCGGCCCCGGAGGGGCCGGGGCGCGGCCCCCCGAGGGCGGCTCAGCCCAGCGTGTTCGCCGCCGTCGGCGAGCTGTCCCGCAGGAACGTCGAGCAGCGCTCGTACTCCTCCTGCTCCCCGATCGCCTGCGCGGCACGGGCGAGCGCGTGCAGCGCGCGGAGGAAGCCGCGGTTGGGCTCGTGCTCGAACGGCACCGGCCCGTGGCCCTTCCAGCCGCTGCGGCGGAGCGCGTCGAGACCGCGGTGGTAGCCGGTGCGGGCGTAGGCGTACGACTCGACGACCCGGCCGGCCTCGAACGCCTCGTCGGCGAGCTGCGCCCAGGCGAGCGAGGAGGCGGGGTACTTGGCGGCGACCTCGGCGGGCGCGGCGCCGGAGGCGAGCAGCTCGCGCGGCTCGGGGTCGTCGGGCAGGTGGGTCGGGGGCGGTCCCCCGAGCAGGTTCTCGTGAATGGCCATGGACTCCAGTCTGCCCTGTCGCCGCACGGGCGCCAGGAGGGGCGTCACCCCGGCCCGGACGGGTGCCGAGAACCGTTCTCCCCCGGGTCCAACGGGGGCGCGGTCACCCCGCAGTGGTAGTCGCACTCCGGATGGCAGCCGCCGCGCCGGGGCTCGCGGATCGTCGTCCAGGCCAGGGCCGCGCCCACCACCAGCGCCCCGGCGCACCAGGCCATGGCCCGCCGGAAGGCGCCGCCGAACGCGCCGGCGTCGCGGTACGCCTCGGGGCCCATCCCGGCGAGCAGCGGCAGCGCCGCCACCGCAACCAGGCCGGCCGCCCGGGCCGCCGCGTTGTTGATGCCGCTGGCCAGGCCGGCCCGTCCGACGTCGACCGAGGCCAGCACGGTGGCGGTGAGCGGGGCGACCAGGAGGGTCATGCCGAGGCCGAGGACGACGAGGGCGGGCAGCACGTCCCGCCAGTAGACCGCGCCCGCTCCGGCGCGGGTCATCAGCAGCATGCCCGCCGCGCACAGCAGCGGCCCCACGGTGAGCGGCAGCCGGGGGCCGACCGCCTGCCCGAACCGGCCCGCGCGGGAGGAGAGCAGCAGCATCAGGACGGTGGTGGGCAGCAGCGCGGTGCCGGCGGCCAGCGCGGACCAGCCGCAGACGATCTGGAGCTGGAGCACCGAGAGGAAGAAGAAGCCGCCGAAGGCCGCGTAGACGCAGACGGTGACCGCGTTGACCGCCGAGAACGTCCGGATCGCGAAGATGCCCGGCGGCAGCATCGGGGTGGCGAGGCGCCCCTCGACGTGGACGAAGAGCACGCCGAGCAGCACGCCGGCGACGGCCGGGCCGACGACCCAGGGGGACGCTCCCTTGTCGGGGGCGGCGATCAGGGCGTAGGTGACCAGGGCGAGGGCCAGGGCGCCGAGGGCGGCGCCGGCCGCGTCGAAGCGCCCGTGGGCCGTCGGGTCCCTGGTCTCGGGGACGTGGCGCAGGGCCACCGGGACACAGACGGCGGCGACGGGCAGGTTGATCAGGAAGACCCAGCGCCAGCCGGGCCCGTCCACCAGCCAGCCGCCCACGAACGGGCCGATCGCGGAGGCCACGCCGCCCAGCCCCGACCAGGCGCCGACGGCGGCGGCCCGGTCGTCGGAGCGGAACACGGACTGGAGCAGGGCGAGGGAGCCGGGGGTGAGCAGGGCTCCGCCGACGCCCTGGAAGGCGCGGGCGGCGACAAGCACCCCGGCGTTCGGGGCGATGCCGCAGAGCAGGGAGGCGAGGGCGAACCACACCACGCCGACGACGAACACCCGCCGCCGCCCGAACCGGTCGCCGAGCGAGCCGCCGAGCAGGATCAGCCCGGCGAGGGTGAGCATGTAGGCGTTCACCGTCCACTGGAGGACGGCCAGGTCCGCGCCCAGATCGGCGCCGATGTGCGGCAGGGCGACATTGACGACGGTGCTGTCGAGCATCGCCATGCCGGACCCGAGGACGGCCGTGAGCAGCACGAACCGTCCGGTGGCGGTGCCCATCCGGATCCCGGGGCCGGCGGGCGCGTCCGGCGCCCCGGGCGCGGCGGCCGCGTGCTCCCGCTCGGACTCGCTCATGCCCCGATGGTCCCCCGGCGCGCCGGACCCGGCCATGCGGAAGGGCCCGGCCGGAAGCCGGGCCCTTCCGTCACGCGGTCAGGCGACTACTTGAGCTTGGTGCCCGTGGAGCGCAGGTCTGCGCAGGCCTTGGTGACGCGCTCGGCCATGCTCGCCTCGGCCAGCTTGCCCCAGGTGCGCGGGTCGTAGGTCTTCTTGTTGCCGACCTCGCCGTCGACCTTCAGGACGCCGTCGTAGTTCTTGAACATGTGGGCCGCCACCGGACGGGTGAAGGCGTACTGGGTGTCGGTATCGAGGTTCATCTTCACGACGCCGTTCTCCAGCGCGGTGCGGATCTCCTCCTCGGTGGAGCCGGAGCCGCCGTGGAAGACGAAGTCGAACGGGTCCTGCTTGCCGTGCTTGGCGGCGATGCCGTCCTGGAGCTCGCGGAGCAGCTCGGGGCGGAGGACGACGTTGCCCGGCTTGTAGACGCCGTGGACGTTGCCGAAGGAGGCGGCCAGCAGGTAGCGGCCCTTCTCGCCCAGGCCCAGCGCCTCGGCGGTCTTCTCCACGTCGGCGACGGTGGTGTACAGCTCGTCGTTGATCTCGTGGGTGACGCCGTCCTCCTCGCCACCGGTCGGGGTGATCTCGACCTCGAGGATGATCTTGGCCTTCACGGCCTCGGCGAGCAGCTCCTTGGCAATGGCCAGGTTCTCGTCGAGCTTCTCGGCGGAGCCGTCCCACATGTGGGACTGGAACAGCGGGTTCTGCCCGGCGGCCACACGCTCCTGGGAGATCTTCAGCAGCGGGCGGACGTAGCCGTCCAGCTTGTCCTTGGGGCAGTGGTCGGTGTGCAGCGCGATGTTGACCGGGTACTTCTTGGCCACGACGTGCGCGAACTCGGCGAGCGCGACGGCACCGGAGACCATGTCCTTGCTGTACTGGCCGCCCAGGAACTCCGCACCACCGGTGGAGATCTGGATGATGCCGTCGCTCTCCGCCTCGGCGAAACCGCGCAGCGCGGCGTGCAGCGTCTGCGTCGAGGTCACATTGATGGCCGGGTAGGCGAACTTGCCTGCCTTCGCCCGGTCGAGCATCTCGTTGTAGACCTCGGGGGTTGCGATGGGCATCTGTCCGCTCCTTGTGATGTGCGGTTGAAGCTACGGATGGGCCCTGACCTAGGGGGCGACGTTCATCGTCGCCCCCATCTTCCCAGACTCCCCGATTTGCTCCACACGGTGCGTCCAGGCCAGAGACCGGCCCCTACGCCGACGGGTGCGTGGTTTCACGTGAAACCTCGCACCCGTCAGGGACACCCGAGAGGAAACCGCAGGTCAGGCCAGGTCGAGGTCCCCGAGCTGGTAGCCGGTGACATAGCGCAGACCGGCGTTGGCGATGGCCTGGGCGGCACCGCGGTCGACGATCGTCGCCACGGCGACGACCTCGGCGCCTGCCTCGCGGGCGGCCTCCACGGCGGTCAGCGGCGAACCGCCGGTGGTGGAGGTGTCCTCGACGACGAGCACCCGGCGGCCCTTGATGTCCGGGCCCTCGATGCGGCGCTGCATGCCGTGCGTCTTCTGCGCCTTGCGGACGACGAAGGCGTCCAGCTTCCGGCCGCGCGCGGCGGCGGCGTGCAGCATCGAGGTGGCGACCGGGTCGGCGCCCAGGGTCAGCCCGCCCACGGCGTCGTACTCCAGGTCGGCGGTGGCGTCCAGCATCACCTGGCCGACCAGCGGGGCGGCCTCGGCGTCGAGGGTGATCCGGCGCAGGTCGATGTAGTAGTCGGCCTCCTTGCCGGAGGAGAGGGTCACCTTGCCGTGGACCACGGCCTTGTCCTTGATCTGCTGCAGCAGGGCGTCACGCGCGTTCATGGGCATGAGCCTATGCCAGGCTCCGCCAGCTCCACGTGGTGGAGATCTCCAGCGGGTCGATGGGGGTGACCAGGCGCGGCAGGGTGTTGAGCCCGTTGGGCGGCCCGGACTGCGGTTCGACGCAGACGGCCTCGTCCTGCTCGTCGTAGACGACGACCCACTCGGCGCGGCTGGTGACCGTGAGCTCCAGGGCGCCGGGCCACGTGAGGGTCACCCGGACCCCGTCGGGCATGCCGAAGCAGTCGTCCCAGGGGCCGGGGAGCGGGTCGATCCGCCGGCCGGTCGGCAGGTGGTCGGCGCCGCGCTCCTCCTGCCAGGCCGGGGCGAAGTCCAGTTCGACGTCGCCGCCGGTGCCGAGGTTGCGCAGGAACCAGGGGTGCCAGCCGGCCTGGGCCGGGAACGAGTCGACCCCCGCCTCGACGCCCAGGGTGAGCGTCAGCGAGTCCTCGGACAGCTCCGCCAACTGGGTGACACGGCCGGGGTACGGCCAGGGGGCGGCGAGGTCGTAGGTGAACGCGGCGAAGGAGTCCTCGGCCCGGGCGACCCGCCAGGCGGTGTCCCGGCCGGTGCCGTGGATCGCGTGCGGGGGATGGTTCACCGGCATCTGATGCGTCTCGCCGCCGTTGCGGAAACGGCCCTCGGCGATCCGCCCGCACCAGGGGACCATGGGGAAGGACCCGTACTTCGGGCCTTGGCGGAGGAGTTCGGTCCCGTCGATCCGGAGGCTGGAGAGGCGGCAGCCGTTCTCCGCGTCCACGGTCGCCTCGGCCTTGCCTGCGGTCAGTGTCGTCTGAGCGTTGGTCACCCTTCCGACGATAGGCGGGCACCGGCGCGGGCACGCGACGGCGTTCCGGCCGGGGCGGGGCGCGGCCCGGGTCAGCGCCGGCGGCGCAGCACCCGTCCGACGACCACCGCCGAGGCGAGGGCCACGGCCGCGGCGGGCGCGGCCCAGCGCAGGGCCGCCCGGCCGGAGGTGGTCTCCGGCGCGGGGACGGGCGCGTACCGGCCGCGCGGCGGCGCGTGGTCGACTTCCTCGGCGCTGCGGCCGATCATCGTCCGGCGGGCGTGGGCCGCCTCGGCCGGCGGCTCGTCCTCCGTCAGGACGTCGTCGGGGGTGCCGGCGGGGGCGAACGCCTCGTCGTCCAGGGGCGGCAGCTCGTCGCGGAGCGCCGCGTCCCGGACGTCCTGGGCCAGTTCCTCGGCGAGCGCCGTGGCGAAGCGGTCCAGCAGCCTGCGGGCCGTGCCCTCCGCCGTGCGGGTGTCGAACTCGGCCAGCCGGCCGGCCCGGGAGACCGTTCCGGAGCAGGCCACCCGGGTGCCGCCGGGGGCCTCCTCGGGCAGGGCGCTCAGGGTGAGCGACACGGTGGCGGAGCCACGGGCCTCGGTGCCCTCGGCGGAGAGCTCGTAGGCGCCGTCGTGCTCGGTCAGCCGCAGCGATCCCCGGTAGGTGATCGTCGACCCGCCGATGCGCAGCCGCAGCCGGCCGGCCACTGTGAAGCCGGTGCCCGCCGGCGTACCGGCCGCGTCGGTCGCGTCGGTCGCGTCGTCCGTCCCGTCCTCGTCCCGCTGGAGGCCCGGGACGCACCGGGCCACCCGCGCGGGGTCGGAGAGGGCCCGCCGGACGTCATCGACGGGGAACGGAACGAAAACCTCGTGCTCCATGGCAAGCGAGCCTACCCACCGGTTCCCTCACCAGGGACTCCCCGGTCGAATCCGATCGAACTTTCCGGTGGGCACGGCTTCGTGAGGTCAGTCGGCGACCGTGAAGCGCTCGCCGATGTGCCGCGGCTTCTCGATCTCGTCGACGAGGGCGACGGCGTAGTCCTCCGCCGAGATACGGCTCTTGCCGTTCTCGTCCACGACCAGGTCGTCCAGGCCGGTGCGGTAGGTGCCGGTGCGCTCGCCGGGCTCGATGAGACCGGCCGGGCTGAGGTTGGTCCAGCGGACGTCGGTGACCGTGCGGTAGAAGTCCAGCGCGTCGCCGTGCGCGTGCATGATCTGGAGCAGGAACTCGGGCAGCCCCTCGGCGTCCCAGACCCGCTTGCCGTCGGGCGTGCGCAGCGAACCGGCGCCGCCGACCGCGATCAGCCGCGGGGCGGTGTCGCCGAGCGTCCGCAGGCCGGCGACCAGCGACTCGGCGGCGGGCTTGATGGTGGCGACGTGGCCCGGGCCGTCGCCGCCGCCGACCGCGCTGACGACGACGTCCTGGCCTTGGGCCACGGCGGCGACGGAAGCCGGGTCGAGCACGTCACCGGTGGTGACCGTGAGGTTCTCGTGCTCCTGGGTGAGCTTGGCGGGGTCGCGGACGACGGCCGTCACCTGGTGGCCGCGGTCCAGGGCCTCGCGCAGCACGCGGCTGCCGATGGTGCCGTTGGCGCCGAAGAGGGCGATCTTCGCCATGGGGTTCTCCTGATGGGGTGGGAGGGGGATGGGGTTACGCGCCGGTTCCATGCTCGTCGAGGGCACGGGTGAGCGCCCGCGCGGACGACGTGGGGCCGCCGAGCCGCCGGACGCCGCCGTCGGCGGTGTGCAGCAGCAGGGTGGGGAAGCTGTCCACGCCCAGCCGCCGGACCTCGCGGAAGCCGGCCAGCGCCTCCTGGCGCACGTCGGCGCGGGCATAGGCGGCCGCCGCCTCGTCCGCGTCCAGGCCGGCCGCGGCGGCGACGGACCGGAGGGTGGCGGGGTCGGACAGGCCGCGCCCGTCGCGGTACCAGGCGCCCTGGAGGGCTCCCGCGAGTTCGAGCGTCCGCTCGGGCGCCTGCCGGGCCAGTGCGACGAGCGCCGTCGCCGCGTCGGCGGAGTCGAGCACGGTCGTGCCCTCCGCCACCGCCCGGGAGTACGCCGCGCCGAAGACCGCGCCGGTCATGTCCGCGATCCGGGCGTCCGCCTGCGGGATGTACGAGGCGTACGCGCCCACCGGCTGCGCCCGGGGGCCGGTGAACAGGCCGCCGCTCAGCACCCGGAGGTCGAGCCGGTCGGCGTTCACGGCCGCGAACTCACGGACGGTGGGGCCGTAGCCGTAGCACCAGCCGCAGTAGGCGTCGAATGCGTAGGTGACGGTCTGCCGGGGCCGTGCCATGGCGTTCACCTCGTTCTCCTCAAGTAGTTGCCGGTGAAATCACTGTGGTGACTGATGACAACGCTATGAGGGTTGAAGGGTCGCGACCAGGTACGCTCGGGTCCAGTCATGGTGAAAAAGCGACACGAGTGCACAGAGGCCGTCAGCGGCACCGGAGCGGCCGACGGCATCGTCGAGCTCACCTACCAGCCGCCGCCGGGCACGCCGGAGGGCATCGAGGTGATGACCGTCGCCGAGTTGCGCGCCCGGGCGCCCGAGGGGCTGCTCCCCCGGCCCCAGCGGCTGGACTTCCACCAGCTCGTGGTCGTCGACGCGGGCGCCACCTCGCACACCGTGGACTTCACGGGCTACTGGCTGACCGAGGGCTCCGTGCTCTGGGTGCGCCCCGGCCAGGTGCAGAGCTTCGGGGACGCGGCCCGGATCGAGGGCACGGTGATCCTCGTCCAGCCGAACTTCCTGCCGCCCGGCTCACCCGTCGCAGCCCTGGCCGACGACCCGTTCCACCCGGTGCTGTGGCAGCCGGTCGGCACCGACCGCGAGGCCGTGACCTGCGCGGTACGCCATCTCGCGGCCGACTTCCGCACCGGCGCGGGCCTGCCCGCCGCCGTCCACGCAGACGTCCTGCGGCACCTGCTGTCCGTGCTGGTCCTCCGGCTGGCGCACCTCACCGCGCCGGTCGGCAGCCGCGTCCCGGCGCCGACGGACGCGTTCCTCCGCTTCCGCGCGGCGGTGGAGCGCGACTTCGCGACCACCCACCGGGTCGCCGACTACGCCCGGGCCCTCGGCTACGCGCCCCGCACCCTCTCCCGCGCGACCCTGGCGGCGGCCGGGGTGGGCGCCAAGGAGTTCATCGACCGGCGGGTGGTGCTGGAGGCCAAGCGGCTGCTGGCCCACAGCGACCTGGCGGTCGTCCGGGTCGGGGAGCGGCTGGGGTTCGAGGACGCCGCGAACTTCTCGAAGTTCTTCCAGCAGCGGGCCGGGGTGACGCCGGGAGCCTTCCGCGAGACGGTCCGGGGGCCGGGGCGGTAGGGCTGTCTC
>NZ_JBPQTX010000202.1:0-13134 GCF_051386555.1 Streptomyces sp. URMC 126 | reverse complement strand
GGGGGGGGCGCCGCCGGCGGCGTTTCTACCGCCGCCGTTCCAGCCGCACCACCGGCACCGTACGCCCCGCCCGCTCCCGGAATCCGGCGAACTTCGGCTCCGCCTCGATCTGCCGCCGCCACACCTCGGCGTACTCCTCCGGGTCCGTGACCTCCACCGCCCGGGCGTGGAAGGACTCGCCGCCCAGCTCCACGCGGAGCTCCTCCGGGTGGGCGCGCAGATTGTGGTACCAGGCGGGGGCGGTGGGCGAGCCGCCGTTGAGGGCGAAGACGTGGGGACGGCCGGCGTCGTCCCCGAGGTACACCAGCGGGGTGGTGCGGAGCGCGCCGCTGCGGGCGCCCCGGGTGGTGAGCAGGAGCAGCGGCGTACCGGCGAATTCGCCCCCCACCACCCCTCCGTTGGCCCGGAACTCCTCGATCACCCTGAGGTTGAAGGGGTTGCTGTTGACCGGTACCGCTTGCGTGCCGGTCCTCGTGGTGGTCATGACGCGACCGCCTCGCGGGCCGTCGCCTCGTCGATGCGCGCGTACTGCTCGGCGCTGAGGTGCAGGTCGAGGGCCTCCCAGTTCTCCGCGAGGTGCGCGGGGGAGGAGGTGCCGGGGATGGGGATCATGACCGGGGAGCGCCGGAGCAGCCAGGCCAGGGCCGTCTGCGCGGGGGTGGCCCCGAGCTCGCGCGCCACGGCCGTCACCGGGCTGTCCGGGCCGGCGTGCTCGCCCATCGCGATGGGCCAGAAGGGCAGGAACGCGATGCCGTGTTCCGTCGCGTAGTCGATGACGGGGTCGTGGCCGCGCTCGCCGAGGTTGTACTCGTTCTGAACGGTGTGGACGGGGACGATCTCGGACGCTTCCCGCAGCTGGTCGACCGTCACCTCGGAGAGTCCGATGTGACGGACTTTGCCCTCGTCCTGGAGCTGCTTCAGGGCGCCGACCTGGTCGGCGAGCGGGTACTCGGGGTCGATTCGGTGCAGCTGGAACAGGTCGATGCGGTCGGTGCCGAGGCGGCGCAGGCTCAGTTCGGCCTGCTGCCGGAGGTAGGCGGGGTGACCGTGCGTGACCCACTCGGTGGGGGACGGCCGGACGACGCCCGCCTTCGTGGCGATCACGACCTCGTCGGCGAACGGGCGGAGCGCCTCGGCCACCACCTTCTCGTTCTCGCCCAGCGCGTACGCGTCCGCCGTGTCGAAGAGGCGGACCCCGAGCTCGACCGCCCGCCGGAGCAGCGCGATCGTGTCCGCGCGGTCGGTGGGGGCCGTCCAGATCGGAGCGGTGCCGCCGTGCCGCTCGTCGGGCCGGCCGGCGAGGCGCATGGCGCCGTAGCCGAGGCGCGGCACTACGAGGTCGCCGCCGATGGCGTGGGTCAGAGGGTGGAGGGGAGCCTGGTTCTGCGCTGTGTTCTGCTGCATGGCGGAAAAGGTAGAAGCTGACACATGTGTGAGCTTCAAGCCGGAGCACGCCACTGTGAGGGGGATCACTAGTGAAGATCGGAGAACTGGCGGCCGCCACCGGAGTGAGCGTCCGCCTGCTGCGCTACTACGAGGAGCAGGACCTGCTCACCCCGGAGCGCACACCCGGCGGTCACCGCTCGTACGGGCCCGACGCGCCCCTGACCGTCCGCCGCATCCGGGCGCTGCTGGACGCGGGGCTGCCGACGCGGGTCATCCGGGAGGTGCTGCCCTGCGTGGAGGGGGACGGGCTGTTCGTCCACCCCTGCGTGAGCGACCGGCTGCGGGACCAGCTCCGCGGCATGGAGGAACGCATCGCCGAACTGGAGGAGAGCCGGGCGGGCCTGGCGGCCATCCTCGCCGTCACCGAGGGGGCCGCCACGGAAGGCGCCTCCGCCCAGGGCGCCGTCACGGAGGCCGTGGGGGTCCCGGTGGGCTGAGGCTGAGGGCGGCCACGGGCCCGTACGAGCCCTCGCCGGACGTACGCCACCTCGTCGGACGGTAACCGGCGCTCCCCGTCGCCGGGTTGAACCGGGGCGCCCGAGGCCGCCATGCTCAGGGCGACGGAAGCGCGCGGGGCTTCCCAAAGCGGTGGGGGTGCCGGATGGGGACGGAACCGGGCGGGCCGGGCCGGGTGGTGGCGGGCCGCTTCTCGCTGGTCGAGCGGCTGGGCGACGGCGGCATGGGGACGGTCTGGCGCGCCCACGACCCGGAGCTGCGGCGCGACGTCGCGCTCAAGGAGGTCAGGCTGCCCGGCGGCCCCGGCCCGGACGCCGCCGGAGGAGGCGACGTCGCGGCGGTCCGCGAGCGCGTGCTGCGGGAGGCGCGGGCCCTCGCCCGGCTGCGCCACCCCAACGTGGTGACGATCCACGAGATCGTCCCGGACGACCCGTTCCCCTGGCTGGTCATGGAGCTCGTCGAGGGCGTCACCCTCCAGCGGATGCTGGACGACGGCGGCCCCCTGGACCCCGTACGGGCCGCCCGGGTGGGCGCCGACGTCCTCTCGGCGCTGCGCGCCGCGCACGCGGCGGGCGTCCGGCACCGCGACGTCAAGGCCGCCAACGTGATCGTCCGGCCGGACGGTTCCGCGGTGCTCACCGACTTCGGCATCGCCGCCCTGGAGGACGCCCCCGGCCTGACGCTCGCCGGCGGCGTCGTCGGTTCCCCGGAGTACATGGCGCCCGAGCGGGCCGCCGGCGAGCCGGGCGGCCCGGCGGCCGACCTGTGGTCGCTGGGCATGCTGCTGTACCTCGCGGTCGAGGGCCGCAACCCGCTGCGCCGCGACACCCCGCTGGCCACCCTGGCCGCCGTACGCGAGACCCCGCCGCCGCCCCCGCTCCGGGCCGGCGTCCTGACGCCCGTGCTGACCGCCCTCCTCGTCCGCGACCCGGCGGCCCGGCCGGACGCCGCGGAACTGGCCCGGATGCTGGACGCCGCGGCACGCGGTCTCCCCCACGGGGCCGGACCCGGGCCGCACCACGCGCCCACGGTCGTCGACGGGCCGGTTCCCCCGGCGGACGGGCGGGCGCGCCGGCGGCGGGTGACGCGGGCGGCCGGGGTCGCCGCGCTGTGTGTGCTCGTGGGCGTCGCGGGGACCCTGGTCGGCCTGCGGCTGACGGACGACGACGGCGGAGGCGGCCGGGCGGCGGCGCCGCTCCCGCCCGGGGCGACGGTCTCCGCCCAGGGCACCCGCCCGCCGTCGGCCGCCCCCTCGTCCCCGGCCCCGGCCCCCTCCGACCTCCGGTCCGATCCGCCGGCCGCGCCGCCGGACAGCACGCGGGCTCCCGCCCCGCCGTCCTCCGGCCCGGAGGGCGAGCCCGGCACCTGGATCGCCCAGCTCGCCTCCGTCCCCCTCGCCGACGGCCCCGGCGCCCGCGACCGAGAGCTGGCCGCCGTCCGCCGCCAGATACCGGACGCCCGGGTGCTCCGCAGCGACGACTACGCCTCCCTCCGGCCCGGCTACTGGGTCGTCTACGCGCCCGGCCCGTTCTCCGGCGGCACGGCCGCCCTGACCTTCTGCGAGGAAGCGGGGCGGTTGACGGACGACACCTGCGTCGGCCGCTACCTGAGCCACCGCGCGGCGGACCGGAACCGGATCTGCAAGCACGAGGGCTCCTGCTCCTGACCCGGAGCCGGCCGGCGCTCCCCGCTCCCCGGACGGCAGGACCGTGACAAGACCGCGGCAGGACCGCGGCAGGACTCGCGAAAAGCGGGGCGAGGCGCGGTCGACGGGAGGCCCACCCCTGCGCCGCCCTTCCGTGGCACCCACAATGGAACCGACCACCACGGGACGCCCGGGCGCAACGCCTCCGAAATCGTGTGGTGGGATGCTGATGTGCCCCCGGCCTGCCCCGCGGCCGGGAGCCGGCCGGCCTGACCAGCGAGGATAGGTAGCTATGGATAAGCAGCAGGAGTTCGTGCTCCGCACCCTCGAGGAGCGCGACATCCGCTTTGTGCGGCTGTGGTTCACCGATGTGCTCGGCTACCTGAAGTCGGTCGCCGTCGCCCCCGCCGAGCTTGAGCAGGCGTTCGACGAGGGCATCGGGTTCGACGGCTCCGCGATCGAGGGATTCGCTCGCGTGTATGAATCCGACATGATCGCCAAGCCGGACCCGGGGACCTTCCAGATCCTCCCCTGGCGCGCGGAGGCCCCCGGCACCGCCCGGATGTTCTGCGACATCCTGATGCCGGACGGCTCCCCGTCGTACGCGGACCCCCGCTACGTCCTCAAGCGGATCCTCGCCAAGACCTCCGACCTCGGGTTCACCTTCTACACCCACCCCGAGATCGAGTTCTTCCTGCTCAAGGACAAGCCGGTGGACGGCACCCGCCCGGTGCCCGCCGACTCCTCCGGCTACTTCGACCACACCCCGCAGAACGTGGGCATGGACTTCCGCCGCCAGGCCATCACCATGCTCGAATCCATGGGCATCTCGGTCGAGTTCAGCCACCACGAGGGCGCCCCCGGCCAGCAGGAGATCGACCTGCGCTACGCCGACGCGCTCTCCACGGCCGACAACATCATGACCTTCCGCCTGGTGATGAAGCAGGTGGCCTTGGAGCAGGGCGTGCACGCGACGTTCATGCCGAAGCCCTTCTCGGAGTACCCGGGCTCGGGCATGCACACCCACCTCTCCCTCTTCGAGGGCGACCGCAACGCCTTCCACGAGTCCGGCGCCGAGTACCAGCTGTCCAAGGTCGGCCGCTCCTTCATCGCCGGCCTGCTCCGGCACGCCGCCGAGACCTCCGCCGTCACCAACCAGTGGGTCAACTCCTACAAGCGCATCTGGGGCGGCTCCCAGCGCACCGCGGGCGCCGGCGGCGAGGCCCCCTCGTACATCTGCTGGGGCCACAACAACCGCTCCGCCCTCATCCGCGTCCCCATGTACAAGCCCGGCAAGACCGGGTCGACGCGCGTCGAGGTCCGCTCCATCGACTCCGGCGCCAACCCCTATCTGACGTACGCCGTCCTGCTGGCCGCCGGCCTCAAGGGCATCGAGGAGGGCTACGAACTCCCCGCCGGCGCCGACGACGACGTCTGGGCCCTCTCCGACGCCGAACGCCGCGCCATGGGCATCGAACCCCTCCCGCAGAACCTCGGCGAGGCCATCGAGCTCATGGAGCGCAGCGAACTCGTCGCCGAGACCCTCGGCGAGCACGTCTTCGACTTCTTCCTGCGCAACAAGAAGCAGGAGTGGGAGGAGTACCGCTCCGAGGTCACCGCGTTCGAGCTGCGGAAGATGCTGCCGGTGCTGTAGCCCCGCGGCCCCGCGCCGCGCGGCGGCGGCCCTCCCGCGGGGACGCCGCCCGGCCGGGGCGCCGGGGGTTGCGCGCCGGCCCGGCCGGGAAGAGCGCCCCCGACCGGCCGGGGCGGCGGCCCGCCGCCCCGGGCGGCACCGGAACACGACGCCCGGAACGTGAACGGACAGGAGGCGGTGGGGGTGTCCCTCCCCGAAGGACGACCCGGACAGCCCGGAGGACGACCCGGAGGACGGCCCGACGGACGGCCCGAGGCACGGCCTGACGGGCTGCCGGACGGACGGCCCGAGGCGCGCCCCGACGGGCTGCCGGACGGACGGCCCGACGGCCGTCGCGGCAGCACGTACACCCGGCTGGTGCGGAGCGGGTTCGCCGACCCCGCCGCCGCCGAGCGGCTGCTGGACGCGGACGGGCTCGCGGCGCTGCGGGACGACCCGGTGCTGTTCGACGCGCTCGGCGCGACCGCCGACCCCGACCTCGCGCTGCTCGGCCTCGTCCGCCTCGCCGAGTCCCTGGAGGCCCGGGGCGGCCCGGCCGAACGGCAGGCGCTGCTGGACACCGTCGTCACCGCCAAACCCCTGCGCGACCGGCTGCTCGGCGTACTCGGCGCGTCCGAGGCGCTCGGCGACCACCTCGCCCGGCACCCCGGCGACTGGCACGCCCTCGTCACGTTCGAGCGCGCCGACCTGCACCCCGGCACCGCCGAGTTCGAACAGGCCCTCGCCGAGGGCGCCGCCGCGGGCCGGGAGGCCGGGCTCACGCCGTCCGACGCGCTGCGCGCCGCCTACCGCCGCTGCCTGCTCACCGTCGCCGCCCGGGACGTCACCGGCAGCACCGACGTCGCCGAGACCGCCGCCGAACTCGCCGACCTGGCCACCGCCACCCTGCGCGCGGCCCTCGCCATCGCCGCCGACGAGCAGCCCGACGACGCGGCGGCCTGCCGGCTCGCCGTCATCGGCATGGGCAAGTGCGGCGGCCACGAGCTCAACTACGTCTCGGACGTGGACGTCGTCTTCGTAGCGGAACCGCGCGGCGACACCCCCGAGGGGACGGCGTTGCGGGCCGCCACCCGCCTCGCCTCCCGCATGATGCGGGTCTGTTCGGACATCACGCCCGAGGGCACGATCTGGCCCGTCGACGCCAACCTCCGCCCCGAGGGCCGCAACGGGCCGCTGGTGCGCACGCTCAGCAGCCACCTCGCGTACTACCAGCGCTGGGCGAAGACCTGGGAGTTCCAGGCGCTGCTCAAGGCCCGGCCGGTGGCCGGCGACCCCGGTCTCGGGCAGGAGTACGCGGACGCCGTCTCACCGCTGGTCTGGCAGGCCGCCGAACGCGACAACTTCGTCCCCGACGTGCAGCAGATGCGCCGCCGCGTCGTCGCCTCCATCCCCGCCGACCGGCTCGACCGCGAACTCAAACTCGGCCCCGGCGGGCTGCGGGACGTCGAGTTCGCCGTCCAGCTCCTCCAGCTCGTCCACGGCCGCAGCGACGCCACCCTCCGCAGCGGCAACACCCTCGACGCGCTGGCCGCGCTCGCCGCCGGCGGCTACGTCGGACGCGCCGACGCCGCCGCGCTCGACGCCGCGTACCGCTTCCTGCGCGCCATGGAACACCGCATCCAGCTCCACCGGCTGCGCCGCACCCACCTCGTCCCCGAGAGCGAGGCCGAACAGCGGCGCCTCGGCCGCTCCCTCGGCTTCCGCACGGAACCCGTCACCGAACTCGGCAAGGAGTGGCGCCGGCACTCCCGCGAGGTGCGGCGGTTGCACGAGAAACTGTTCTACCGGCCGCTGCTGGACGCCGTCGCCCAGCTCGAACCGGGCGAGATCCGGCTCAGCCCCAAGGCCGCCGGACAGCGCCTGGGGGCGCTCGGCTACGCGGACCCGGCCGCCGCGCTCCGCCATCTGGAGGCGCTTGCCTCGGGAGTGACCCGGAAGGCGGCGATTCAGCGTACGCTGCTGCCCGTGCTGCTGGGCTGGTTCGCGGATTCCTCCGACCCCGACGCGGGACTGCTCAACTTCCACAAGGTGTCCGACGCGTTGGGCAAGACACCCTGGTACCTGCGGTTGCTGCGCGACGAGGGCGCCGCCGCCGAGAATCTCGCCCGGGTCCTGTCCGCCGGGCGGCTCGCCCCCGACCTGCTGCTGCGCGCCCCCGAGGCGGTCGCCCTGCTGGGCGCCCCCGAAGGGCTGCGGCCGCGCGACCGCGAGGCGCTGGAACAGGAGACGCTGGCGGCCGTGGGCCGGGCCGAGGACGCGGAGAAGGCCATCGTCGCCGTCCGCGGGGTGCGCCGGCGCGAGCTGTTCCGCATCGCCGCCGCCGACATCGTCGGCGCGTACGGACGCCCGGGCGGCCCCGCCCCGGGGCCCGGCGACCGCGACCACGGCGCCCGCTGCGACCTCGTCGGCCGGGCCGTCTCCGACGTCAACGCCGCCGCCCTGGCGGGGGCCTTGCGCGCCGCCGTCCGCGCGGAGTGGGGCGACACGCTGCCCACGCGGTTCGCCGTCATCGGGATGGGCCGCTTCGGCGGCCGTGAGCAGGGGTACGGGTCGGACGCGGACGTCCTCCTGGTGCACGAGCCCCGGGACGGGGTGGGGGACGAGGAGGCCGCGAAGGCGGCCTTCGCCGTGGCCAACGAGATGCGGCGGCTGCTCCAACTCCCCACGACCGACCCGCCGTTGCTCATCGACGCGGACCTGCGGCCGGAGGGGAAGTCCGGGCCGCTGGTGCGCAGCCTCGCCTCGTACGCCGCGTACTACCGGCGGTGGTCGCTGGTCTGGGAGAGCCAGGCGCTGTTGCGGGCCGAGCCCGTCGCGGGCGACGCCGACCTCGGGCGGCGGTTCATCGAGCTGATCGATCCGCTGCGGTATCCCGCCGAGGGGCTGTCCGAGGACGCCGTCCGGGAGATCCGGCGGCTCAAGGCCCGGATGGAGCGCGAACGGCTCCCTCGGGGAGCCGACCGGACCACCCATACGAAGCTCGGCCGAGGCGGGCTGTCCGACGTCGAGTGGACCGTCCAACTGCTGCAGATGCGCCACGGTCACGCGGAGCCGCGACTGCGGACGACGCGGACACGCGCCGCCCTCGCCGCGGCGCGCGAGGTGGGACTGCTGTCGGATGACGAGGCACGGATCCTCGACGAGGCGTGGGTGCTCGCGACCAGCGTGCGGAACGCGGTGATGCTGGTACGGGGAAGGCCGGGGGACACCTTCCCGGGGGACCCACGGGAGTCGGCCGCCGTCGGCCGCTACCTCGGCTACGAGCCGGGCCACGTCGGAGACATGCTGGACGACTACCGCCGGGTCACGCGACGGGCGCGGGCGGTGGTCGAGGAGCGGTTCTACGGGGGGTAGGGACGCCGAACCGCCTACCGGTACGGCGCCCCCTCGCTCACGGCTCGCACCCGAGCTCGATCAGCGCCTTCCGCGCCCGCTCCCTGAGGGCAGCCCACTCCGGCGCCGTCCGCACCCCGGACTCCTTCCACAAGGGTGCTCCGGTCTCCGTCATCCGACGCAGCTGTTCCTCGACGGGCGAAAGCGCGGCGGCCAGGCGATTCCGGGACTCGTCGGTCATCGAGGCGGCCGGAGCGCTTCGGAGCGCGTCGTGAAACCGAAGGGCGAGACTGCCGATCGTCGCTCTCATCTGGCGTGCATAATCGATCTGCCGCTGTGCGTCCAGCGCGAGGACGTGGAGCATATGCAGTACGCGCTCATGTGAATCCTTGCCGCGGCTGTGGATGCTTTCGAAGATGTCCGCCATGTCGGCGGCTGCCTCCGCGCAGAACCGCTGATCCGTCCGGGAAATACGCACCGCCGTGTCGAGATAATCCGAATCGTTCGCTCTGCCCTCGTCGCTCAGCAGGCGAGTCGGGGTCAGCAGCCAATTCCTCCTGGAGTCGTCGAAGGTCCAGGCGATTCTCCTGGGGTCGCGGGAAACAAGCTCCCTGAAGACCTCCGCCAACCCCTCGCGGGGCGTTGCGAAACGCCATGACGCATACGGAATCTGAAGCCTTCCTTCGAAATCGTTCTTGTTCGCCGAGATCCTTACCCAAGCCACTGGCGCGAAGGTTCCAAGGGCTTCCAGAATTCTTGCCGACGAGTATGCCATCAGGTGAAAGCCCTTCCGGGGCGTACGCGGGCGGTGCGCGCCCAGGACGGGTTCAAGCGCCGGGACGACGAGCCGGGCCCCTGAATGAACGGGGATCCTCGACCGGATCTGTCGCTACCGGTCACACATCCCGGAACCGGGTCACTGGCTCCGTGCGGCGACCTGTCGTGCCAGTCGGTATGGGAACGCCCGGTACCACGCGTACGAGACCGCGAAGCCGAAGGCCAGGCACAGTGCTCCGCCGACCGCGTCCAGCCAGAAGTGGTTCGCCGTCGAGACGATTACGACGAGGGTCGCCACCGGGTACAGGACGCCGAGCGCCCGCAGCCACAGCCACCGGCCCAGTACGGCGATCGTCACGCCGCACCACAGCGACCAGCCGATGTGCATGGACGGCATCGCCGCGTACTGATTGGACACGTCGGCGAGGTTGCCGGAGGCCATGGAGCCCCAGGTGTGGTGGGCGAGGACGGTGTCCACGAAGCCGGGGCCGTCGTCCATGAGCCGAGGGGGAGCGAGCGGGTACAGGTAGTAGCCGAGCAGGGCCACGGCGGTGGTGGCGAAGAGGGCGAGCCGGGCGGCGGCGTACCGGCCGGGGTGCCGGCGGTAGAGCCACACGAGCACGCCGATGGTGAGCACGAAGTGCAGGGTGGCGTAGTAGTAGTTCATGCCGACGATGAGCCAGGTCACCGAGTTCACCGCCTTGTTGACGGTGTGCTCGACGGCGATGTGCAGGCTCTGCTCGGTGGACCAGATCCAGTCGGCGTTGCGCTGCGCGTCGGCCCGCTGCTCCGGAACGGCGTTGCGGATCAGGGAGTAGGTCCAGTAACCGATCGCGATGAGCAGCACCTCGAACCACAGCCGCGGGCGGCGCGGCGCGCGCGGCCGGCGCGGCGACGGCCGCTCCGCGGGCGGCCTGTCCCCGCTTTCCCCGTTGGGTGGCGGGGCGGCCGTGCGGCCTTCGAGGGTCCTTGCTGTCGCTTCACCCATAGGCCCACAGTGTGCCAGAGTCCGCGGGAGCGCAGATCGATCTCAAGTCGGGTTTGGCGTGCTTTCGGCCGGGCGCGCGGGCGTCGTACGGGCGCCCGGGGCGGCGCCGGGCGGCCCGGGCCGGAGCTTCGGGCGGCTTACGGGGCGGGGCGGAGCCTCAGGTGGTCCGGGCCGGCACCGAGCCCGTCGACCCGCGGACGACCAGCTCGGGCAGGAACACGAACTCGCTGTGCGGGGCGGGCGTCCCGCCGATTTCCTCCAGCAGCGCCCGCACCGCCGCCTGCCCCATGGGCCGGACCGGCTGGCGGATCGTCGTCAGCGGCGGATCGGTGAACGCGATCAGCGGGGAGTCGTCGAAACCGACCACGGAGACGTCCCGGGGGACCTCCAGACCGGCTCTCCGGGCCGCGCGGACGGCCCCCAGGGCCATCATGTCGCTGGCGCACACCACGGCCGTACAGCCGCGTTCCAGAAGCGCCGCGGCGGCCGCCTGGCCGCCCTCCAGGGTGAACAGGGAGTGCTCGACCCACTGCCGGGCGTCGTCCGCCGCCACTCCGAGCTGGTCGGCCATGCCGCGCAGGAAGCCCTCGATCTTGCGCTGTACCGGTACGTAGCGGCGGGGGCCCAGGGCCAGGCCGATCCTGCGGTGGCCGAGCTCCGCCAAATGGGTGACGGCGAGCCGCATCGCGGCCCGGTCGTCGGGGGAGACGAACGGCGCCCTGACCTGTGCCGAGAAGCCGTTGATCAGCACGAACGGCACGCCTTGGGCGCGGAGCCGCTCGTAGCGCTGCATGTCGGCGGAGGTGTCGGCGTGCAGGCCCGAGACGAAGATGATCCCGGCGACCCCGCGGTCCACCAGCATTTCGGTCAGCTCGTCCTCGGTGGAGCCGCCGGGCGTCTGGGTGGCGAGGACGGGGGTGTAGCCCTGCCGGGTCAGGGCCTGCCCTATGACCTGGGCGAAGGCCGGGAATATGGGGTTCTCCAGCTCGGGGGTGATCAGCCCGACCAGGCCGGCGCTGCGCTGCCGCAGCCGCACCGGCCGTTCGTAGCCGAGTACGTCGAGCGCGGCCAGCACGGACTGGCGGGTGGAGGCGGCCACCCCCGGCTTGCCGTTGAGGACGCGGCTGACGGTTGCTTCGCTGACACCCGCCTGGGCTGCGATATCGGCCAGCCGTGCGGTCACGGGAGGTGACTGTACCGGTCGCATCTCAGACTTCCCACCAGACGCAGGATTCGGCGGGCAGCCGGACGGCTCCGGCGTGGAACTCCAGGGCGGCGGTGGCGAGCACCGGACGGCCCGGAACCGTCAGTTCCACTTCTTCGGGGAGGGTGTTGAGGGTGCAGACGAAACCCGGGCGGGAGAACGCCAGCACGCCCTCGGGCGCCGCCAGCCACGACATCTCCCCGGCCCCCAGGCCGGGCAGGGACCGGCGCAGGGCCAGCGCGGAGCGGTAGAGCTCCAGCGTCGAGCGCGGGTCGCCGGACTGCGCCTCCACCGACAGCGCCCGCCACTCCGCCGGCTGCGGCAGCCAGCTGCCGTCCGGCCCGGACCCGGGCCCGAAGCCGTACGGGGCCTCCTCGCCCGACCACGGCAGCGGCACCCGGCAGCCGTCGCGGGTGCCGTCCTGGCCGTCCCCCCGGAAGAACGCCGGGTCCTGGCGCACCTCGTCCGGCAGGTCCACGACCTCCGGCAGGCCCAGCTCCTCGCCCTGGTAGACGTACGCGGAGCCGGGCAGCGCCAGCATCAGCAGCGCGGCGGCCCGGGCCCGGCGCGTGCCCCGCTCGCCGCCGCCGTACCGGGTGGTGTGCCGGACCACGTCGTGGTTGGAGAGCACCCAGGTGGTGGGCGCGCCGACGGAGTGGGTGGCGGCCAGTGACTCGTCGATCACCCGGCGCATCGACTCCGCGCGCCACGGGCAGTTCAGGAACTGGAAGTTGAACGCCTGGTGCAGCTCGTCCGGGCGGACGTACAGGGCCAGCCGCTCGGGCGACGGAGCCCACGCCTCCGCCACGCCGATCCGCTCGCCGGGGTACGAGTCCAGCAGCCGGCGCCACGAACGGTGGATCTCGTGGACGCCGTCCTGGTCGAAGAACGGCAGCACCTGGGCGCCGATGAGTTTGGCCTGTTCCTTTCGGCCGATGTCGGGGAGGCCGGGCGCCTTGACCATGCCGTGTGCCACGTCGATGCGGAAGCCGTCCACGCCGAGGTCCAGCCAGAAGCGCAGTACGGACTCGAACTCCGCCCGCACCTCGGGGTTGTCCCAGTCGAGGTCCGGCTGCTCGGGGGCGAACAGGTGGAGGTACCACTCGCCGGGGGTGCCGTCGGGGTCCGTCGTACGCGTCCAGGCGGGGCCACCGAAGATCGACTCCCAGTCGTTCGGCGGCAGCTCGCCGGCCGCGCCGCGGCCCGGGCGGAAGTGGTAGCGCGCCCGCGCCGGGCTCCCCGGGCCCGCCGCCAGCGCCTCCCGGAACCAGGCGTGCCGGTCCGAGGTGTGGTTGGGCACGATGTCGACGATGACCCGCAGGCCCAGGCGGTGCGCCTCGCGGACGAGGTCGTCCGCGTCCCGGAGGTCCCCGAACAGCGGGTCGACCGCCCGGTAGTCCGCCACGTCGTACCCGCCGTCCGCCTGCGGCGACGCGTAGAACGGCGTCAGCCACACCGCGTCCACGCCCAGCTCCGCCAGGTACGGCAGCCGCCGCGTCGCCCCGCGCAGGTCGCCGATGCCGTCGCCGTCGCTGTCGGTGAAGGAGCGGACGTAGATCTGGTAGATGACGGCTCGGCGCCACCAGGCGTCCGGGGTGCTGGACGGGGGTGTGGCGGTCTCTTATACACAA
>NZ_JBPQTX010000201.1:0-13143 GCF_051386555.1 Streptomyces sp. URMC 126 | reverse complement strand
CCGCCCGTCCCCGTCATCGCCCCCCGACCCCCGCCGCTGGCTGGTCCTCGCGGTCGCGTCGGCCGCCCAGTTCCTCGCCGTCCTCGACGTCTCCGCGGTCAACGTGGCCTTCCCCGTGATCGGGGAGGACTTCCCCGCCGCCTCGGCGGCGGGGCTCTCATGGGTGCTCAACGCCTACACCATCGTCCTCGCGGCCCTGTTGATCCCGGCCGGGCGGCTGGCCGACGTGCTGGGCCGGCGCCGGGCGTTCCTCCTCGGCCTCGCCGTGTTCGGGCTGGCCTCCGTCGGCTGCGGGCTGGCGCCCGGGCTGGGGTGGCTGGTGGCCGCCCGGGTGGCGCAGGGCGTCGGCGCGGCCCTGCTCGTCCCCACCTCCCTCTCCCTCGCGCTGCCGGCCTTCCCCGCCGCGCAGCGCGCCGCGGCCCTCGGCGCCTGGACGGGCGTCAGCGCCCTGGCGGCCAGCGCCGGCCCGGTGATCGGCGGGCTGCTCGCGGCGTCCGACTGGCGCTGGGTGTTCTTCCTCAACGTCCCGGTGGTGCTGGTGGCGCTCGTCGCGGGCGTCCGGCTGCTGCCCCGGCCGGCACCGGCCGGCCGGCAGGGCTGGGACCCGCCGGGGACGGCGCTGGTGTGCGTCGCGATCGGCGCCCTGACGACCGCCGTCGTCGAGGCCGACGACTGGGGCCGGACCTCGCCCGCCACCCTCGGCGCGCTCGCCGCGGGCCTCGCGGCGACGGCGCTCGGCGTCCGGCACGTGCGCCGCGCCCCCGAGCCGGTCGTCGACCCGGCCCTCTTCCGCGCCCGGGGCTTCACGGCCGCCACCGTCGGTCTGTTCTGCTACTTCCTCGCCTACTCGGCCATGCTGCTCGCCGCGTCCGTGCTCTGCACCGACGTCTGGCACTGGTCGGTCCAGCGCTCCGGCCTCGCCCTCACCCCCTGGCCCGCCACGGTGCTGCTGGTCTCGTCCCTCTCCGGCCGCCTCGTCGGCGCGCTGGGCGAACGGGCCGTCGCCGTCGTGGGCGCGGCGTCCTTCACGGCCGCCTCGCTGTGGTGGCTGACCGTCGTGGACGGCACCCCGCGCTACGCCACCGCCCTCGTGCCCGGCCTCGTCCTCGCGGGCGTCGGCACGGCGCTCTGCCAGTCGGTGATGTTCGCGGCGACCGGCCGGCTGCCGGACCGCCGGATGTCCCAGGGCTCGGGCGTCCTGATGATGTCCCGACAGGTCGCCACGGCCCTCGGCGTGGCCGTGCTCGTCGCCCTGGGCGGCGGCGCCCACCGGCTCGGGCTGGGCACCCTCCGCGCCGGATGGGTGTTCGCCGCGGCGGCCGCGGCCCTCGCGCTGCTCGCGTGTCTGACGTTCCGTCGTGGCACTCGGGGTGATCACGGCTGAATCAGGTGAGGATGGGGGGATGGGATTCCATGTCGATTCCGAGGCCGGGCGGCTGCGGCGGGTCATCCTGCACCGCCCGGACCTGGAGCTGAAGCGGCTCACCCCGTCCAACAAGGACGCCCTCCTCTTCGACGACGTGCTGTGGGTCCGCCGCGCACGCGCCGAGCACGACGGGTTCGCCGACGTGCTGCGCGAGCGCGGCGTCGAGGTGCACCTCTTCCAGGACCTGCTGGAGGAGACCCTGCGGGTGCCCGCCGCGCGCACGCTCGTCCTGGACCGCGTCTTCGACGAGAAGGAGTACGGCCCGCTGGCGACCGACCCGCTGCGCGCGGCCTTCGAGGGGATGCCGGCCCCCGAGCTGACGTCCTGGCTGGTCGGCGGGATGACCAAGCGCGAGTTCCTGGAGCGGCACGCCGAGCCGGTCTCCGTCCGCTTCCATGTGACGGACCTCGACGACTTCCTGATCAACCCGCTGCCCAACCACCTCTTCACCCGCGACACCTCCGCCTGGATCTACGACGGGGTGTGCATCAACGCGATGCGCTGGCCCGCCCGTTGGCACGAGACCGTGCACTACGAGGCGGTCTACCGACACCACCCGATGTTCGCGGCCGACGACTTCCACGTCTGGTCGGAGGGCCAGGCCGCCTACCCGTCGACCATCGAGGGCGGGGACGTGCTGGTGATCGGGCAGGGCGCGGTGCTGATCGGGATGAGCGAACGGACCACCCCGCAGGCCGTGGAGATGCTGGCCCACCGGCTGTTCGCCACCGGCTCCGCCCGGACCATCGTGGCGCTGGACATGCCCAAGCGCCGGGCCGTGATGCACCTGGACACGGTGATGACCATGGTGGATGGGGACACCTTCACCCAGTACGCCGGGCTCGGCATGCTCCGCTCGTACACCATCGAGCCCGGGGTCGGCGAGCGCGAGCTGAAGGTCACCGACCACCCGCCGGCCCATATGCACCGGGCCATCGCCGCCGCCCTGGGGCTGGACTCGATCCGGGTGCTCACCGCGACGCAGGACGTGCACGCGGCGGAGCGGGAGCAGTGGGACGACGGGTGCAACGTGCTGGCGATAGAGCCGGGCGTGGTCGTGGCGTACGAACGCAACGCGACGACCAACACCTTCCTGCGCAAGCATGGGATCGAGGTCATCACCATCCCCGGCAGCGAGCTCGGCCGGGGGAGGGGCGGCCCGCGCTGTATGAGCTGCCCGGTGGAACGGGACCCTGTGGCGTAGGTGAGCCACGGGGAGAGGCGGGAAGGCGGTGAGGCGAAGGGGTCGAGCGGCCGGGTGGGGCGGCAGGGATGAGAAGGCATGAGAGGGGCCGGTGGAAGGCCGTGAGACGATGAGTGCATAATATTGCGATCAAGCGCATAGAATTCCAGCGCGGAGGCGTACGGAACGCGCCGCGTCCGGCGCGCACGGCATTCAGGGAGTCCTCATGGCCACAGACCTCGCGGGCCGCGGCCTGCTCAAGGAGACGGATCTCAGCCCCGAGGAGTTCCACGGCCTCGTCGAGCTGGCCGCCGAGCTGAAGGCGGCCAAGCGGGCCGGCACCGAGGTGCCCCGGCTGACCGGGCGCAACATCGCGCTGGTCTTCGAGAAGACCTCCACCCGAACCCGCTGCGCCTTCGAGGTCGCCGCCGCCGACCAGGGCGCCCGCACCACCTATCTGGACCCCACCGGCTCCCAGCTCGGCCACAAGGAGTCGGCCCGGGACACCGCCCGCGTCCTCGGCCGGATGTACGACGCCATCCAGTACCGGGGGCACGCCCAGGAGACGCTGGAGGAGCTCGCCGCGTACGCCGGCGTCCCGGTCTTCAACGGCCTCACCGACACCTGGCACCCCACCCAGATGCTCGCCGACATCCTCACCGTCTCCGAGCACACCGCCAAGCCCCTGGAGCACGTGGCCCTCGCCTACCTCGGCGACGCGCGCTACAACATGGGCAACTCCTACCTCGTCACCGGCGCCCTGCTCGGCATGGACGTCCGCATCGTGGCCCCCGAGGAGCTCTGGCCCGCCCCCGGCATCGTCGAGGAGGCCCGCCGGCTGGCCCGGTGGAGCGGCGCCCGCGTCACGCTCACCCAGGACGTCGCCGAAGGGGTGGCGGGCGCCGACTTCGTCGCCACCGACGTCTGGGTCTCGATGGGCGAGCCCCGCGAGGTGTGGGACGCGCGGATCGCCCTGCTCGCCCCCTACGCCGTCACCATGGACGTCCTCCGGGCCACCGGCAACGCGGCCGTGAAGTTCCTGCACTGCCTGCCCGCCTTCCACGACCTCGGCACCTCGGTCGCCCGGGAGATCCACGAACGGCACGGCCTCACCTCCCTCGAAGTCACCGACGAGGTCTTCGAGTCCGTGCACTCCGTCGTCTGGGACCAGGCCGAGAACCGGATGCACACCATCAAGGCGCTGCTCGTCTCCAGCCTGGCCCGCCCCGAGCCGTCCGGAGGGGCCGCGGACCCCGCACTGCCCATCGCGCACTCGTGACGACGGTCACACATCGGTGATAGCTTCGCCGGGCAGGCACCAGCCCACCCGGCTGAAGGAGGCCGTGCCCGATGAGCCCGTTCACCGGATCAGCGTCCACGACCGAGGAATGGCGGCACCTGCGCCTGACCGTGGACTCCGGCGTCGCCACCGTCACCCTCGCCCGACCGGACAAGCTCAACGCCCTCACCTTCGGCGCCTACGCCGACCTGCGCGACCTGCTCCCCGAACTCGCCCGGGACGACGCGGTGCGGGCCCTGGTCCTCGGCGGCGCGGGGCGCGGCTTCTGCTCCGGCGGGGACGTGGACGCCATCATCGGCGCCACCCTCGCCATGGACACCCGCCGGCTCCTCGACTTCAACCGGATGACCGGGCAGGTCGTCCGGGCCCTGCGCGAATGCCCGTTCCCCGTCGTCGCGGCCCTCCACGGGATCGCCGCGGGCGCCGGGGCGGTGCTCGCCCTCGCCGCCGACTTCCGCGTCGCCGACCCCACGGCCCGCTTCGCCTTCCTCTTCACCAGGGTCGGCCTCTCCGGCGGCGACATGGGCGCCGCCTACCTGCTGCCGCGCGTCGTCGGCCTCGGCCACGCCACCCGGCTGCTGATGCTGGGCGACACCGTCCGTGCCGCCGAGGCCGAACGCATCGGCCTGATCAGCCGGTTGGTGCCGGAGGGCGAGGCAGCGGACGAGGCCCTCGCGCTCGCCCGCCGGCTGGCCGCGGGGCCCGCCCTGGCCCTCGCCCAGACCAAGGCCCTGCTCGCCGCCGAGCTCGACATGCCCTTCTCCGCCGCCGTCGAACTCGACGCCGCCACCCAGGCGCTCCTGATGAACAGCGCCGACTACGCCGAGTTCCACGCGGCGTTCACGGCCAAGCGGACGCCGCACTGGCGGGGCGTCTGACGTGCGCGTCGCGGTCATCGGCGGCGGGCCCGGCGGGGTCTACACCGCCGCCCTCCTGAAACGGCGCGACCCCGGCCACCAGGTCACCCTCTGGGAGCGCAACGCCCCCGACGACACCTTCGGCTTCGGCGTCGTCCTCTCCGACGAGACGCTCGGCGGCATCGAGAGCGCCGATCCCGAGGTCTACGCCGCGCTCCGCCGGTCGTTCGTCCGCTGGGACGACATCGACGTCGTGCACCGGGGCCGCGCCCTGCGCTCCGGCGGCCACGGCTTCGCCGCGCTCGGCCGCCACCGGCTGCTGCGGATCCTGCACGACCGCTGCCGCGGCCTCGGCGTCGGCCTGCGGTTCCGGACGGAGGCACCGCCCGCCGCCGAACTCGCCCGCACCCACGACCTCGTCGTCGCCGCCGACGGCGTCCACAGTGCCACCCGCACCGCCCACGCCGACCACTTCCGCCCTACCCTCACCACCCACCGCTGCCGCTATATCTGGCTCTCCGCCGGCTTCGCCTTCGACGCCTTCCGCTTCGAGATCGTCGAGACCGAGCACGGCGTGATGCAGCTGCACGGCTACCCCTACGCCCCCGACGCGAGCACGGTGATCGTCGAGATGCGCGAGGAGGTCTGGCGCCGGGCCGGCTTCGACCGCCATACCGAGGCGGAGACCCTCCGCGCCTGCGCCGCCCTCTTCGCGGAGGCGCTGGACGGGCACCCGTTACGCGCCAACCGCTCCGCCTGGACGGCCTTCCGCACGGTCGTCAACGCCCACTGGTCGTACGGCAACACCGTGCTCCTCGGCGACGCCGCCCACACCGCCCACTTCTCCGTCGGCTCCGGCACCAAACTCGCCGTCGAGGACGCCCTCGCCCTCGTCGGACGGCTCACCGGACCGGGCGGCACGGAGGACGTACCGGCGGCCCTCGCGGCGTACGAGGCCGAGCGGCGCCCGCTCGTCGAGTCCACCCAGCGGGCCGCCCGGGCCAGCCTGGAGTGGTTCGAGGAGCTGGCCTGGCGGCGGCGGAACCGGACGCCCCGGCGGTTCGCCTTCGACCTCCTCACCCGCAGCCGCCGCGTCACCCACGACAACCTCCGGCTCCGCGACCCGGCGTTCGTCGCCGCCGTCGAGGAGGAGGCCGGGATCCCGCCCGGCACCCCGCCCATGTTCACCCCCTTCACCCTGCGCGGACTGACGCTCCGCAACCGCGTGGTGGTGTCCGCGATGGACATGTACTCCGCCACCGACGGCACACCCGGCGACTTCCACCTCGTCCACCTCGGCGCGCGCGCCCTGGGCGGCGCCGGGCTGGTGATGACGGAGATGGTCTGCGTCAGCCCCCGAGGACGCATCACCCCCGGCTGTACGGGCCTGTACGCACCCGGGCACGAGGCCGCCTGGCGCCGCGTCACCGACTTCGTCCACGAGGCCGCCCCCGGCACGGCCATCGGCGTGCAGCTCGGCCACTCCGGCCGCAAGGGCTCGACACGGCTGATGTGGGAGGGCATGGACGACCCGCTCCCGGAGGGCGGCTGGCCGGTGGCCGGCCCGTCGCCCCTGCCCTACCGGCCCGGCGTCAGCCAGGTGCCGGAGCGGCTCGGCACCGACGGCCTGCGACGGATCAGGGACGCCTTCGCGTCCTCCGCGTCAGCCGCCGCCCGCGCCGGCTTCGACCTCCTCGAACTGCACTGCGCCCACGGCTATCTTCTCTCCTCCTTCCTCTCCCCGCTCACCAACCACCGCGACGACGCCTACGGCGGCGACCTCCCGCGCCGGCTCGCCTACCCCCTGGAGGTCTTCGACGCGGTCCGCGCCGTCTGGCCCGCCGACCGGCCGATGACCGTCCGGATCTCGGCCACCGACTGGGCCCCCGGCGGCACCACCGCCGACGACGCGGTGGCCGTCGCCCGTGCCTTCGCCGCGCACGGCGCGGACGCGGTGGACGTCTCGACGGGCCAGGTCGTCCCCGACGAACGGCCCGCGTTCGGCCGCTCGTACCAGACGCCGTTCGCCGACCGGATACGGAGCGAGGCGGACGTCCCGGTGATCGCCGTCGGGGCCATCTCCTCCTGGGACGACGTCAACTCGCTGATCCTCGCGGGCCGCGCCGACCTCTGCGCCCTCGGCCGGCCCCACCTCTACGACCCGCACTGGACGCTGCACGCGGCGGCGGAACAGGAGTACAGCGGGCCGGGGGTGTCCTGGCCGGTCCAGTACCGGGCGGGGAGCCGCCGGCCGCCGGTGGGGCGGCGGGCGTAGAGCCCCGGGGCCCCCGGACCCCGGGGGGCCGGGCCCCTCACCCCTCCAGCACCTCCGCGACGAACGCCGCCCCCGCGTCCCGCAGCCGCCGGTGCAGCGCCGTGAACACCCGCGCCGAGCGGACGCCGGGCCAGTCCGCCGGCAGCACGGCCGCGGGCAGCCCCGGATCGGCGTACGGCAGGCGGCGCCAGGCGTCGAGGGCCGACAGGTAGTCCCGGTACGCCTCCTCCGGCACCGTCGGCCGCCGCCGCGCCCAGCGGCGCAGCACCGGCTCGTGGGCCTCCAGGAACGCGTGGTGGCGACGGGCCAGCGCCTCCAGATCCCACCAGCGGGCCACCGCCTCCGCCGTCGGCTCGAAACCGAGGTGCCGGCCGCGGAACAGGTCCACGTACGGGCCCAGGCCCAGCCGGTCCAGCGTGTGCCGCGTCTCCTCGTGCACATGCGCCGGGGCGATCCACACGCCCGGCGCGGCCGTCCCGAACCCCAGCCGGGACAGCCGCGAGCGCAGCAGGTGCCGCTTGTGCCGCTCCTCCTCCGGCACCGAGAAGACCGCCAGCAGCCAGCCGTGGCCCGGGCGGGCGGCGGGCCGGCCGAGGATCCGCCGGTCGCCGTCGTCGAGCAACTGCCGCGCCGCGTCGGACAGTCCGTACCCCGCCGCGCCGTCCGCCGTCCGGCCGGCGGTCAGCAGGCCGCGCCGCTTCAGCCGGGAGACCGCCGACCGCACCGAGGGCGCGTCCACGCCCACCGCGCCGAGCAGCCGGATCAGCGCCGCGACGGGCAGCGGGCCGGCCGGGCACCCGGCGGCCCCGCGGCCGTACGCGCCGTAGAAGGAGACGATCAGCGAACGGGGAGTGGGGGACGGCTGGTGGTCAGTCACGGGGAAACTGTAAAGCGCCCGAACGCAGCCTGTACCGCTGCAATTTGCCGGTGGGCGTGCGCGGCAGCGCGTCGAGGAACTCGATCTCGCGAGGGCACTTGTAGGGGGCGATCTCCTTTTTGGTGAACTCTCGCAGGTCGTCGGCGGTGTGCCCGCTGCGCGGGACGCCGGCCCGCAGCACCACGTGCGCGACGACGACCTCGCCGCGCCGCTCGTCCGGCCGCCCGGTGACCGCCGCCTCCAGCACGTCGGGGTGGCGGAGCAGCGCCTCCTCGACCTCGGGGCCCGCGACGTTGTGACCACCCGAGACGATCATGTCGTCGGCGCGCCCGAGGAAGGTGTGACAGCCGTCGGGGTCCCGGACGTAGCGGTCGCCGGTGAGGTTCCAGCCGTTCCGGACGTACGTCGTCTGCCGGTCGTCGGCGAGGTAGCGGCAGCCCACCGGGCCGCGCACGGCCAGCAGGCCGGGCGTGCCGTCGGGCAGCGGCCGGCCGGCGTCGTCCACGATCCGCGTCTCGAAGCCCGGCACCGGGCGCCCGGTGGTGCCCGGGCGGGACGTTTCGTCGGCGGCGAGGAAGATGTGCAGCATTTCGGTGGCACCGATCCCGTTGATCAGCGGCAGTCCGGTGGCCGCCCGCCAGGCGTGCCACAGCGCGGCGGGCAGGTGCTCGCCCGCGGAGACGCACCGGCGGAGGGACGACGTGTCGTACGAGCCGATCCGCTCCAGCATCGCCCGGTACGCCGTCGGGGCCGTGAACAGAACGGAGACGCGCTGCCGTTGGACGTCCGCGAGCAGCTGTCCGGCGCCCGACCAGCCGGCGAGCACGGTCGAGGCCCCGGCCCGCAGCGGGAAGACCAGCAGTCCGCCCAGGCCGAAGGTGAAGCCGAGCGGCGGGCTGCCGCCGAAGACGTCGTCGGGCCGTGGCCGCAGCACCCGCGCCGAGAAGGTGTCGGCGACGGCGAGGACGTCCCGGTGGAAGTGCAGACAGCCCTTGGGCGGTCCGGTGGTCCCGGAGGTGAACGCGATGAGCGCGACGTCGTCGGCCGACGTCTCCACCGCGGCGTACGATGGTGGTTTCTTTGCCGCCAGCCGCAGCAGGTCGCCCGGCGAGCCGCCGCCGAACGGCGTCGTCCGCAGGCCGGGCACGGCCGCCTTGCCGAGTTCGCCGGTGGAGCGCGCGTCGCACAGCGCGTGCCGTATGCGCGCGATGCGGCAGATCTCGGCCAGTTCACGGGCGCGTTGGGCGTCCGGCACGGTCACGGCCACGGCTCCGGCCTTCGTCACCGCCAGCCAGCAGGCGGCGAGGAGGGGCGTGGTGGGGCCGCGGAGGAGGACGCGGTTGCCGGGAACCACGCCGAGGTCGGTGGTGAGCGCGTGCGCGATCCGGTCGACGCGTTCGAGCAGCTCGCCGTACGTCCAGACGCCCCCGGCCTTGTCCCGTACGGCCGGCCGGTCCGCTCCCCACCGGGCCACGGCCGCGTCCAGCAGCTCGGCCCCGCAGTTGAGCCGGTCCGGGTAGGACGGGACGTCCGGGCCGAACGGCAGGTCCGGCCACTGGCCGGGCGGCGGGAGGCTGTCGCGGGGGAAGGTGTCGACGTGGGCCGACGGCATGAGCTCCATGACGGATCGCGCCCCCTCGTGCCGGGGAAGGGTGGAGGTGCGGGGGAGCCGGCGGAGGTGCGTGGGGGCCGGCGGAGGTACGCGGGGTCTTGCCAGCCGTACGGATGCGCTGCCAGCGTAACGAGACCGTGACGACAGTCAACAGAGCGCGACAACCTCTGACTCGCGGCGGAGGACGACGGAACGCTACCGAAAGGACGGACGGTGCCGATGCCATCCGCGCAGGACCCGAAGGACCCCTCCGGCGGCCGGCCTTCGGGCCGGGCCCCCTTCTCGCTCACCCCCGAACAGCGCGCCTGGTCGGCCTCGTTGCGTACCCTGACCGCCCGCCGGTTACGCCCGCTCGCCGACGCGGCGGAACCCGGCCGCGTCAACCGCCCGCTGGTGGCCGCGCTCGGCGAACACGGCCTGCTGGAGCGGCTGTTCCCCGCCGACGGGGTGCTCCGGGCCGTCGACCTGTGTCTGCTGCGCGAGGCGCTGGCACAGGAGTGCACCGAGGCGGAGACCGCGCTCGCCCTCCAGGGCCTTGGCACCCACCCGGTCGCCCAGGCCGGCACGGAGGCCCAGCGGGACCGCTGGCTGCCCGAGGTCGCCGCCGGACGGGCCGTCGCCGCCTTCGCGCTCAGCGAGCCGGAGGCGGGCTCCGACGCGGCCGCCCTCCGGCTGCGGGCCGAACCCGCGGGGACGTCCGGCTGGACGCTGCACGGCGCGAAGCAGTGGATCTCCAACGCCCCGGAGGCCGACTTCCACACCGTCTTCGCCCGGACCCGACCGGACGCCGGGGCGCACGGCATCACGGCGTTCCTGGTCCCGGCCGGCCGCCCGGGTCTGGGCGGCCGGCCGTTGCACATGATCGCGCCGCACCCCGTCGGGCTGCTCACCTTCGACGGCGTCCCCGTCGGCCCCGACGACGTCATCGGCGAGGTGGACGCCGGTTTCCGCGTCGCCCTGCGCACCCTCGACCTGTTCCGGCCGAGCGTCGGCGCGTTCGCCGTCGGCATGGCCCGCGCGGCCCTGCGCGCGGCCCTCGACCACGCCGCCGAACGCCACGCGTTCGGCGCCCCGCTGAAGGACCTCCAGGCCGTCTCCCACCGGCTGGCCGACATGGCCACCCGCACCGAGGCCGCGTCCCTCCTCGTCCACTCCGCCGCCGGCGCCTACGACGCCGGCGAACCGGGCGTCGCCGCCCGCTCGGCCATGGCCAAGCTCTACGCCACCGAGACCGCCCAGGACGTCATCGACGCCGCCATCCAGATCCACGGAGCCCGCGCCCTGGAACAGGGACACCTCCTGGAACACCTGTACCGGGAAGTCCGGGCGACCCGCATCTACGAGGGGGCGACCGAGGTACAACGCACGATCATCGCGAGGGAGCTGTACCGATGAGCGGGGCACCGAGGGACGCGGGTCCGCCGCACGTCGCCCGGGTCAACCCGCCCTCGCTCGCCCCGCCCCGCGGCTTCACCCACGCGGTCACCGCCCAGGGCGGGCGCCTGGTCTTCCTCGCGGGCCAGACGGCCCTCGACGCCGGGGGCCGGCTGGTCCCGGGCGACCTCCCCGCCCAGTTCGAACGTGCCCTGACCAACCTCCTCACCGCCCTGGCGGCCGCCGGCGGCACCCCGTCCGACCTCGCCCGCGTCACCGTCTACACCACGGACGTCGCCGCCTACCGCGCCCACGGCCCCGAACTGGGCCGTATCTGGCAGCGGCTGGCGGGCCGCCACTACCCGGCGATGGCGGTGATCGGCGCCGTCCGGCTGTGGGACGAGGAGGCACTGGTGGAACTGGACGGGGTGGCGGTGCTGCCGTGAGACGCGGTGGGTTGCCCCGGGCATGAGGGGGAGGGGGAGAGCCGGACGGCCGGCCCTCCCCCTCCCACCGGTCACGGCCAGCCCTGCGTCACCTTGTCGGGAGCGGTGTTCCAGCTCTTGGGAATGAACGTGATCACATACACGCCGCGGTCGAAGTCCGAATAACCGGCCGACCAATTACGGAACTTGCTCTCGTAGACGTGCATGGGGCCGAGGTCGCTGCCGGGCGCGTGGTAGTGGTTGCCGTGAGTCCAGACGGTCTTCTCGGCGTCCGCTTCCGTCTGCGCCCCGAACCAGCCGTAGTCGAAATTGACGAAGCCCTCACCGGGGCTCGTGGGGCTGCGCGGGATGTTCCGGTCCCTCGACATGTCGACCAGCCCGGTGCCCGGGGCGGGGCGGAAAGCCTCCGGGTCGCCGTACTTCCTCTTGTCGGCGGAACCCGACCGGTCCTGGCCGCTCCAGAAGTGCTTCGAGTAGATCACCGCCTTCATCCTGGACGGGTCGGAGTTCCCGCCGTTCCTGTCCCTGAAGGACGGGGTGTTCCTCAGCGCCGAGTACAGGCGCGAACGCGTGTCCTCGCGGCTCAGGGGGTCGTTGGTGTTCGCCAGCTCCTTCTTGAGGTTGGCGACGTACGCCGCCTCGTCGTGGGCGTTCTCCATCGCCTTGTTCATGACGGAGGCCACCTCGCGAGCCCGGCGGAATCCCTTCTCCTCGTCGAAGCTGTCCTTGGCGATACGGCCCTCGAACTCCGCGCGCGTCTCGCCGGGCCGGGGCCGGGTGCCGGTCAGCGCGTTCCTGTACCGGTTCTCGTCGAAGGAGGCGAAGGCCAGGTCGTTCGTCGGGTATTCGCCCGAGTTCACCCAGGTGACGCCGACGCAACCGTAGGACAGCCATTCCCGCTGCTGCTCGGTCATCTGCCGCTTCTTGCCGTCGCGGTGGCTGTAGACCTGCTGCCATTTGCGTATGTAGTTGTTCACGACCGTCTCGGCCCTGCCGTACACGGGCCGGTACGGGTCGGGCATCCGGTCCAGCGGCTCGGCCGGCGGCGTCATCCGGTCGTCGGCGGACGCGGGGGGCCGGAGGGACGGGCCGGCGCCCGGGAGGTCCGGGGCGCTGTCGTTCAGCGCGTTGATGTTCTCGACGTCGTCCACCGTCAGGTGGTGCGTCGCGGCGTAGGACTTCTTCTCGTCCCCCGGCTCACGGACGGCGGCCTCACCGGCCGCGGGTATGAGCCCGGCGGCGCAGACGACCGCGCCCAGGGTGGCGAAGAGGAGGGACCTCGGACGGTGGTGCATGGGCAGCGACAACTCCTTTGTGGCCTGAGGGGGGTGAAGGGCCGATAAGGAAGGCAGGCGAGAGCACGACGCGGGGAAGATGAGCACGGCGCGTCGCCGCTCGGGTCCCTGAGGCGTGCCGTCCCGTGGTACGGGCCGGTGGCGGGAGATCGCCGACGTGCGGCGTAAGAGGCGGCCGGGGAACGCCGGTCACGGTCGTACTACGACGACGCGACCGCGGCGGCCGACCGCCGTCAGACGACCCGCGGGCCGCCCGGTTTCCTCCGGGGGGAGGGGGTATCGCCGTCCCCGCGCGGCACGGTCGCGGCGACGGGGGCGAGGGCGCGGAGAGACGCTCGGCGTAACACTCTTCTCGGCTCCTGGTGAGTGATCGAGGCGATACGAACGGTGATCATCTCCCCGAACGCCCTCCCCGGCAACACCAGGGCTTGATAACCGGCCACCCAGCCACAGGGACGATATTCGGCCGCCCCTTCCCCACACCTGTCTCTTATACAC
>NZ_JBPQTX010000200.1:0-13271 GCF_051386555.1 Streptomyces sp. URMC 126 | reverse complement strand
GGTGGATGCGCGGGCGGGCGGGGCGGTGGACGCTCGTCGTGCCCGGAACGCCGCCCGGAACGGTCGCTTTCCTCCATGATCGGTCCGTGATGCGGTGGCTCATTCCCCGGGAGTCGTCACGCGGCCGCTCTTGAGCCCCACCCGTCGCAGTGCGAAGATCGGCCGCCGAACGCCGCCACAGCCCGCCCACTGCCCACCGGACGCTCTCGGTATCCGCCCGCCGCGGCGCCCGCCGTCACCCGAGGCGGGCTCGGCCCCGGCCCCGCGAGGCGTGCCGAGTCGTCGTCCACACCCGATGGGGGAAGTCTTGTCGACGCCACAGTACGACCGCATCGCCGCCCGGAACGGGGAGATCGACCGCCTCCTGCGCGCCTACCGGGAGGACGTAGAGATCCCCTCGGTCCTCCGGGCCCTCGGCCCGGTGGACGGCGCCTCGGTCCTCGACCTGGGCTGCGGCGCGGGCCCGTTCACCCGGTTGTTGCGCCGCGAGGGCGCGGCCGACGTGCTCGGCGTGGACGCCTCCGCCCCGATGGTCGAACTCGCGCGGCGCGCGGAACAGGAGGAACCGCTCGGGGTGCGGTACGCGGTGCGGGACATCGCCGACCTGCCCGTCCTGGGCGCCTTCGACGTCGTCACCGCGTTCGCCGTCCTGCACTACGCCGACACCTTCGACACCCTCACCCGCATGTGCCACGCCGCTCACACCAACCTCGCCCCGGGGGGACGCCTGCTCGCCCTCGTCGGCAACCCCCGCCTGGAGCCCGGGGTCACCCAGCCCAACGGCTTCGTCCTGCACCGCCCGGACGCTCCGCGCGACGGCGACCCCTACACCGTCTCCCTCCCCACCACCCCGCCCTCCACGCTCACCGTCCACTACTGGACCTGCGCGGCGTACGAGAAAGCCCTCACGGACTGCGGCTTCACCGACGTGACATGGGCGCCGGTGTACGGACTGCCGACGGGCACCGAACCCGTCAACCTCATCGTCACCGCCCGCCACCGGTAATCGGCGCGCGGGGCGGCGGGGGACCGGGCGGGAGAGCCGGCATGTCGCCGGCCCTGCCGCCCGGCGGCACCGGAACGCCGGAGGGCGTCAGATCCCGTTCGCGAAGTTCTTGAACGCCGCCGTCGTCTTGGGGCCGGCGATCCCGTCGATCGCGCCGCTGTACCCCCAGCCGCCGTCCCGCAGCATGTACTGCAACGCCGTCAGGGTGCCGCTTCCGACTATCCCGTCGATAGCGCCCTTGTAGCCCCATGCCTCCTTGAGACAGCGCTGGATCGCCTTCCAGCTCTCAGTGCCCAACTGGCCGTCGATCGCACCCTTGTAGGACCAGTACTGCTTCGCCCAACGCTGTACCTTCTTGGCTTCCGATGCGTTCAGCCCCAGGTTGTTCACCGCGAGGACGGTGAGATCCTGGGAAGCCACCACCGGTGCGGCGGCCGGCTGGGACGCCGCGAAACTGTTGCCCGCGGCGGCGATGCCTCCGGCCGTGAGTCCTGCGACGGCGGTGATGCTGACGAGGGTCCTCGTCAGAACGTTCGGTCGCATGCGTTTCCCTTTCGGGTCGGCGGGCGGTACCGGACGCGGCTTGGCGCTCTGAACTCAAGGGTCGCGTGCGATGCCACCCGTACTTGGTCGGAGCGTGCGTGAAGAGGGCGCGGGTCGTTCCGTGACCCGACCGCTTCAGCGCGGTACGGACCAGAAGCTAGCGGCGACGGCGCGCACCACTCAACCGCTTCCCCACACCTGTCTCAAACAGTGTGGGAGCGACAATCGGACAGCGGCGGGCGGAACTCGTGCACCACCTGAATCCTGCCGACGATGTGAGCGTTGAACTCGTCGAGCTCCTCGGCCGGCACCCACAGTTCGAGAATCGTCCTCCCGCCTGCCTGACGCACCGGATACCTGCGCAGGAAGTCCGACTCCACGTCGAAACGGGTGACGAAACCGGCCCCGTCGTGTTTGACGTTCCAGTCCCGCGCGATTCTGACGGCGTAGTCCTCGTTCAGCACCGGGTAGAAAATCGGCTGCTCCGGAAGCCGCGGCGGCCAGGCCCGCCAGTCCAGCTCACGGACCAGCTCCAGCTCCTTGGGGCCGGTCGGGCGCCACAGGGTGGTCGTGTCGGGTCGTCGGCTGGTCATGGGAGGCGCTTTCCGTGACTGGGCGGCCGCTCATACGGCCGGCGGTGAGGCCCGACCGTATCGACGGCCCCCGCATGGCGGCCATCGAGTTTCGCACCAGGCCGGTGCCGACGGGCCGGGCCGCGCTCGGCGATGGCTTGCCCCGTAACTCGCGGCTCGCCGCCGCGAGCGGACCACAGCGATGATCGGACCGAGCCAGCGCCGACCTGACGGCCGACGCGGGCTCTCCGCACGGGCTGGCGGGAAAGGGCGCCGATAAAGGCGATCTCCTGGTCAGCGCGCCATGACGCTTGTGAGAAATGCGGACCAGGCGGATACGGGGAAGGCGAGTGCCCGCTCGGTCGGGCGTTTACTGTCGCGGACGGGAACGAACCCGGCTCGGGCGCAGGCGGGGGCCCATTCGAGGCATTGGCCGCCGTTGCCCGCGCTGTAGGTCGATTTTTTCCATGCCGCGTGGGCGGGGATGGTCCTCATGAGGCCCCTTTGATCAGCACGTCTTGACGCTTTCCACGAAGGCGGACCAAGTGGGGGCCGAGAAGAGGAGCGCCGGGCCGGCCGGGTGTTTACTGTCGCGGACGGGGACGGTGCCGGAGGACGGTACGAGATTGCGGGCGAATTCGACGCATTGGCCGCCGTTCCCCTCGCAATAGCTGGACTTCGTCCACATAGCGCGGGGCCGGCCGTAGGGGGTGTTCATTGGTGTATGCCTCCAGAACGTGACGGATGAGAGTCAGCGAGTCGTCGCGAGGCAACGCGTCGGCGCGCAGCCTCTCGTAGGCGTGACGTGCTTCGGCTACCACCTGTGCCGAGTCGTTCGTCTGCCCTCGCGTGTATGTCTCCTCGTAGAGGACATCGGTGTTGTCCTGCCTGGTAAACAGGATGAAGGAACTGCCGCGGGCGGGAGTTGGCGCATCGACCGGAAAGACTTGCAGCGTGATGTGCGGTGATTGCGAAGCCGCCAGTAGGTGTTCGAGCTGGCCCCGCATGACACCAGGTCCGCCTACGTTCGACCACAGGATGGACTCGTGCAGGATCACCCACAGCGATGGTGGGTGGGGGTTGTCGAACAGCTCGCGTTGCCGCAGCCGTTCCTCCGCGCGCGCCTTGATCTCGGTGTCCGTTTCCTCCGGGTGCGCCGCCCGGAAGATGGCCTCGGCGTACTCCCGGGTTTGAAGGATTCCCATGACGAAGACCTTGGAGTAGTCGCAGATCGCCCGCGCCTCGCGCTCCAGTTGCAAATAGGGGATGAACCACGCCGGAGACCCTCCATCCGCAGCCCGCTGCCGCATGCGGGCATACGTGCCCGGGGTACCGAAGACCCGATCGCACTGCATGGCGAAGGCCGCCGACGCGAGCTGCTCGCCGCGTTCGACCTTGCTGACGTACGGCTGACCGCAGTGCAGGGCCTCGGCGAGCTGCTCCTGGATCCAGCCGCGTGCTTCGCGGGCTGCCTTGACCTCCTCGCCGAACTCGCGCGCAGGGGCGACCGGTTCGCCGGGTGAGCGATCGATCATGTGTTCAACTCCCGTTATTCCAAGCTGGATTGGAATCCCGAAATACCTGTTCAGGCCAGGTCATGCGGGTGGAGTGTAGAGCCCCACGGTTGATGCCCGCTCACCTTGAGCGGAACACCAAGGAGGTCGAACGCGTGAAGCAATCGAGTGTCGGCTACCGGCCCGGAGCCTGGCTGACGCCGGTCGGGTCCGGTCGGCGACGCTCGAAGAGCGGGAGCGGGCGGGCGTCCCCGGCGGGAAGGGCAGTGGCGTGCCGGGCGTCGGTCGGCGAGGTGGCGTATGAGCGCCCGGTCGTTCCCGCCGCCCATGTGGGACCCGCCGCCCCTGCCGCCGACGCCGCACGGGAGCGGGCCGTTGGTGAATCCCGCGCCGCACGAGTGCGGGATGTGCCGGTGGTACACCGCCGCCGAGAGCGCGGCCCGGCTGCGCGGGGACGGGGAGGCGGCGGAGGTGTACCGGCGGAGACGGGCCGGACATCAGGCCACGTACCCGCACCGCAAGGAACCGGAGGTCAGGGCTTCGAGTCGTGGGCGAGGGGCTCGGTGATCTCGTTCGACCAGTCCGTGCCGAGGGCGGCGGCCAGGTGGTGGAGTGCTGCTTCGGTGCGGCCGTGGACGGCGAGTTCGGTGTCGCCGTAGCCGGTGTCGTGGTAGGCGAGGACGTCCGGGCCGCCCAGGATCTCCGTGTGGGCGCCCAGTTCCCGCCAGGGGAGCAGGCCCGTCGGGCGCAGCAGCTCGCGGAGGCGGGTCATGGCCTCCGGGGAGAGGTCGGGGTCCTCGACCGTCCAGCCGTAGTGGGCGGGGAGGCGGACGGCGGCCAGGTGGAGGAAGAACTCCGAGACCGAGTGGCTCTGGAGGGTCCACTCGCCGTCCTCGACCGTGACGAGGACCGGGGGGTCGGTCAGGTGCGCGCGGGCCGCCGGGTAGCCCCACTCGTTGCAGAACTGGTCCTCGGTCATCAGCACGCAGACGCGCGGGTCCTCGTCGGGGCCGGTGAACGGGTTGTCGCGGGGCAGGCCGTCGGCGACGCCGTAACCGGTGGGGTCGGGGCGGATGGTGGGCGGCCGGACGGGGTTCGTCCAGTAGAGCCGCCGGCGGTCGGCGAAGGAGTTGAAGGGGAGGTCCCACCACTCGTTCAGGGCGGGGGGTATGGGGAGGCGGCGGTCGACGTCGTCCGGCTCGGATTCGGCCCCGGGCTCGTCCCCGGGCGTCGCGTCGGGGCGCAGGCCCGTCACGTACTCCTTGTGCGCGTCCGGCTCTTCGCGCTCCCGGCGTTCGCCGCCGGTCGGCTCGTACCCCCACTCCTCCTGGAAGGCGCGCAGCAGCTCCCAGCGGGCGGCGCTGCCCGCCGGGGCCGTCGCCGCCACGTGGCGGGCCGTCTTCAGTCGGTTCGCGAAGCGGCCGTAGTCGGTCTCCGTTGCCGGGGGCATGGCTTACAGCAGCCCCTTCAGGCGCTCCGCCAGCAGGTCCCAGCGCCAGCGCTCCTCCACCCAGGCCCGGCCGCGCGCCCCCATGCGGGCGCGGAGCTCCGGGTCGAGGAGGAGCGTCGCGATCCGGTCCGCCGTCTCGGCGGCGGACTCGCCGCGCACCACGAAGCCCGTCTCGCCCTCCAGTACCGCGTCCGGTGCTCCGCCGGAGTCGCCGGCGACGACCGGCAGGCCCGTCGCGGACGCCTCCAGGTAGACGATGCCGAGCCCCTCGACGTCCAGGCCGCCACGCCGGGTGCGGCAGGGCATGGCGAAGACGTCGCCGGCGCCGTAGTGCGCGGGGAGCTCCTCCCACTCGACCGGGCCGGTGAACCGGACGGACGCGGCGACGCCCGTCTCCTCGGCGAGTTTGCGCAGGTCGTCGGCGTACGGGCCGCCGCCGACGATGAGCAGGACGGCGTCCGGGACCCGGGCCAGGACGGCGGGCAGGGCGCGGATGAGGGTGTCCTGGCCCTTGCGCGGGACGAGCCGGGAGACGCAGACGACCACCGGGCGGTCGGTGAGGCCGAGCCGGGCCCGGACCGCGTCGCCGCCCGAACCGGGGTGGAAGGTCTTCTCGTCCACGCCGGGCGGGAGTTGGACCATGCGGGCCGCCGCCTCGCGGGTGAGGGCGGAGGCGATGCGGGAGCGTGTGTACTCACCCAGATAGGTGATCGTGTCGGTGCCCTCGCCGATGCGCCGCAGCAACTGCCGCGCGGCCGGCAGTTGCGCCCAGCCCGCCTCGTGCCCGTGCGAGGTGGCGACGATCCGCCGCGCGCCCGCCGCGCGCAGCGCCGGGGCCATCAGGCCCAGCGGGGCCGCCGCGCCGAACCAGACCGAGGAGCAGCCGTGTTCCTTCAGCAGGCCCACCGCGCGGCGGGTCACCCGGGGGGTCGGCAGCAGCATCGTCGTCCGGTCGCGCACGACGCGGAACGGCTGCTCGGCGTCGAACCGGGCGGTCGCCGCCACGCCCTCCCGGCTGCGCTTCCACGTCGACGCGTAGACGACGATCTCCGCCGGGTCCAGCCGCAGCGCCATGTTGTGCAGGAACGCCTGGATGCCGCCGGGGCGGGGCGGGAAGTCGTTGGTGACGATCAGGGTCTTGTGCATGCCGGTTCGTTCGCTTCTCCGTCCGCGCGCTGAACGGCGCGGGTGTCGTGGGGGCGGTGCCGGGTGGCGGTGGCGTGTGCCGACAGTACCCGGTGCGTCCGGGCGGCGATCGGGCGGCAATGACGCCACGACCCCGCACGTCACGGAGGACCGGCCACCGGACGGGCATCATGCCTTCCAGTGACGGCACCATCACCGCGCGTGGTGCCCCGACGGGACGAGGTGGACGATGGCGGGCTCCGGTACGGGCTCCTCCGGTACGGGCTCACGACTGCGGCTCCTGCTCACGGTGGGGGCCGTGTGGGCCGTCACCCGGGCCGTCCTGCTGCTGTGCGTGTTCCGGGTGCTGGACATGCCCGGTTCGGACGTCGGCATCGACATCGAGGTGATCTACCGGCGCTGGTACGGGGTCTTCCGGACCGGCGTCTTCCCGTACGACGACGTCACGTGGCAGTACCCGCCCGCCGCCTCGCTCGCCGTCCTCTCCCCGGGGCTGCTGCCGTTCCTCGACTACGCGCACGCCTTCTTCCTCGTCTGCTGGACGGCGGACGCCGCGATCCTCGGCATGCTGCTGTACGCCGTCCGGGACGGGCGGCGCAGCGCGCGCGGCGTGTGGGTGTGGGTGCTCGGAGTGCCGCTGCTCGGGCCGATCGTCTACGCCCGGTACGACGTGATGGTGACCGCCGTGGCCGTCGCCGGACTCCTGGCCCTGAGACGCCGGACCCGGCTGGCGGGCGCGCTCGCCGGCTTCGGCGCGCTGCTGAAGGTGTGGCCGGTGCTGCTGCTCGCCGGGGTGCCGCGGGGAGCCCGGACGCGGTCGGCCTGGAGCTCGGCCGTCGTCACGGCCGTCGTCTTTCTGATGCTCTTCGCCGCCGCGATGCCCGGCGCCCTCGCCTTCCTGACGTTCCAGCGGGACCGGGGGACCGAGGTGGAGTCGCTGGGATCGCTGGTCTTCCACCTGGCCCGGCACTTCGGGTGGCACGGGCGGGCCCGGCTGCACTACGGGTCCGTGGAGTTCCTCGGCCGGCACGTGCACGCGGTGAGCGCGCTGGCCCTCGGGCTGAGCCTGGTGGCTTTCGGGTGGCTGCTGCTGTGGCGCCTGCGGGCGCGGCGGTTCGAGGAGTGCACGCCGTCCGACGCGGCGTTCACGGCGGTACTGCTGTTCACGACGACGAGCCGGGTGATCAGCCCGCAGTACGTGGTGTGGCTGATCGGGCTCGCGGCCGTCTGCGCCGCTTGCCGGACGACGCGGCAGGGGTTGCCGATCGTGCTGGTGATGGTGGCCGCGCCGCTGACGCAGCTGGAATTTCCCATCTGGTTCCAGCACGTCATCCGCAGTGATCTGCTGGGGGTGGCGACGTTGACGTTGCGCAATGCTTTGCTGGTGGCGGCGACGGTGATTGCCTGCCGGCGGCTTTGGCGGGCCACGGTCGGTGTGCCGCCTGCCGCGGCGGGGGAGCCGGAGCCTCCGGCCGAGCGGCGGTCGGAGCTTGTGTCGGGGTGAGGGTGCCCCGGTCCCGCCCTCTCACCGTTTCCTGGGGCTGCCGCCCCAGACCCCCTTGTCGCGGCTTCGCCGCTCGTCCTCAAACGCCGGACGGGCTGGATAGTGCGCCCTGGCGCGCACTCCAGCCCGTCCGGCGTTTGAGGACAACCGCGCGGAGCGCGGTTTCAGGGGGCCGGGGTGCTCCCCGCTACCCGTGATAGATCGCCTCGATCTCGTGCGCGAAATCCTTCGCCACCACATTCCGCTTCAGCTTCAGCGACGGCGTCACATGCCCCGACTCCTCCGTGAACTGCCCCGGCAGGATGCGGAACTTCCGTACGGACTCCGCCTTCGACACCGCCGCGTTGCCGTCGTCGACGGCCTTCTGGACGTCGGCGAGGAGCTCGGGGTCGTCGGCGAGGTCGGCGGCCGTGAGGCCGGACCGCTTGCCGTGGCGTTCGAGCCAGCGGGGGAGGAAGTCCTCGTCGAGGGTGACGAGGGCGCCGACGAAGGGGCGGCCGTCGCCGACGACCATGCACTCGGCGATGAGGGCGTGGGCGCGGATGCGGTCCTCGATGACGGCGGGGGCGACGTTCTTGCCGCCGGCGGTGACGAGGATCTCCTTCTTGCGGCCGGTGATGCTGAGGTAGCCGTCCTCGTCGAGGGTGCCGAGGTCGCCGGTGTGGAACCAGCCGTCCTCCAGCGCTTCGGCGGTGGCCTTCTCGTTGTTCCAGTAGCCGGTGAAGAGGTGCTCGCCGTGCAGCATGACCTCGCCGTCGTCGGCGATGCGGATGACGGAGCCGGGGAGCGGCTGGCCGACCGTGCCGATCTTCGGGCGGTCCCAGGGGTTGAAGGCGGTGGCGGCGCAGGACTCCGTCAGGCCGTAGCCCTCCAGGACGGTGAAGCCGATGCCGCGGTAGAAGTGGCCGAGGCGCTCGCCCAGCGGGGCGCCGCCGGAGATGGCGTGGGTGGCCCGGCCGCCGAGGACCGCGCGGAGCTTGCCGTAGACGAGGCGGTCGAAGAGCTTGTGCTTGAGCTTCAGGCCGAAGCCCGGCCCCGACGGGGTGTCCAGGGCGCGGCTGTAGGCGATGGCGGTGTCCGCCGCCGCGTCGAAGATCTTGCCCTTGCCGTCCGCCTGGGCCTTGGCGCGCGCGCCGTTGTAGACCTTCTCGAAGACGCGCGGCACACCGAGGATCAGGGTGGGGCGGAAGCCCGCGAGGTCGTCGGTCAGGTTCTTGATGTCGCTGACCATGCCCAGCCGGATGGGGGCCATCAGCGCGGCCACCTCGACCAGCCGCCCGAAGACGTGCGCGGCGGGAAGGAAGAGGAGGACGGAGGAGTCGCCGGTGCGGAAGAGGGGCTTGAGGCGCTCCACCGCGTTGCCGCACTCGGCGAAGAAGCTGCGGTGGGTCAGGACGCAGCCCTTGGGGCGGCCGGTGGTGCCCGAGGTGTAGACGATGGTCGCGGGGGTGTCCGCGTCGGCCAGCGCGCTGCGCTCGTCGACCTCCTCGTCGGTCAGGTCCGCGCCGGCGGTCCGGAGGGTCTCGACGGCGCCGGCGTCGTCGGCGGCACCTTCGATCTTCCAGACGTGCTTCAGGTCCGGCAGCGACGCGCGGACGGAGGCGACGGCCGCCTCGTGCGCGTCCGTCTCCACCAGGCAGGCCACGGCCCCGGAGTCGCCGAGGATCCACTCGATCTGCTCGGGGGAGCTGGTCTCGTAGACGGGGACGGTGACGCCGCCCGCGCTCCAGATGGCGAAGTCGAGCAGCGCCCACTCGTAGCGGGTGCGGGAGAGCAGCCCGATCCGGTCGCCCGGCTTCACACCGGAGGCCATCAGGCCCTTGGCGGCCGCGCGCACCTCGGCCAGGAACTCGACCGCGGTGACGTCCTGCCACCGGCCGTCCACCTTGCGTCCTATGACCGCGACATCTGGGTGCAGCGAAGCGTTCCGGCGGATGAGATCCGTCAGGTTTCCGTCCGCTGGGACCTCGTAGAGGGCCGGAAGGCTGAACTCGCGCAAGACTGCTGCTCCTCGTCGGGCGCCGGCGCCGCCGCGTCGTCGAGGGGCGCTGCGTCGGCTGCGGTCCATGTAATTCGGGCACGGTGAAGGACGGCCCGGACGTTACCCACCAGTACTGGTTTCGAATAGAGGGTCACGCCCAGATGTTCTGTGCGTCACATGCCGCGGGACCGCTTTCCGCACCCTAGCCCCTCCCCTCGGTGACCCGGAAGTAACCGCAGGTCGTGGCCCTTCCGCCGGGCCGGACCGCGATCTAGGGTGCTGCCCATGCGAGGCTCCTCAGGCACCAGGGTTCATGTGGTCAGCGACGTGCACGGGAACGCCCGGGACCTGGCCCGCGCGGGCGACGGCGCCGACGCCCTGATCTGCCTCGGCGACCTCGTCCTCTTCCTCGACTACGCCGACCACGCGCGCGGCATCTTCCCCGAGCTGTTCGGCGCCGAGAACGCCGGCCGCCTCGTCGAACTGCGCACCGCCCGCCGCTTCGACGAGGCCCGGGCCTTCGCCCGCGGCCTCTGGGAGGGCATGGACCGCGCCTCCGCCATCGAACGGGCGGTCCGCAAGCAGTACGCGGAGCTCTTCGCCGCCTTCCCCACCCCCACCTACGCCACCTTCGGCAACGTGGACATCCCGGCCCTCTGGCCGGAATTCGCCCGCCCCGGCACCACCGTCCTCGACGGTGAGCGTGTCGAGATCGGAGGGCGCGTCTTCGGCTTCGTCGGAGGTGGCCTGCGGACGCCCATGCGCACCCCCTACGAGATCGACGACGAGGCGTACGCCGCCAAGGTCGAGGCGCTCGGCGAGGTCGACGTCCTCTGCACCCACATCCCGCCCGACCTGCCGGAACTCTGCTACGACACGGTCGCCCGGCGCTTCGAGCGCGGCAGCTCCGCGCTCCTGGAGGCGATCCGCGCCACCCGCCCCCGGTACGCGCTCTTCGGCCACGTCCACCAGCCGCTCGCCCGCCGGATGCGCGTCGGCGTGACCGAATGCGTCAACGTCGGGCACTTCGCCTCCACCGGTACACCGTGGGCCATGGAATGGTGACACGCCGGGAGAGGTAGCCTTCACCGGCAGACAGCACAGACAGTCGGCCGGACCGGCACGGAGGAGCCACAGCGATGGCGGAACACACCAGCTCGAGCATCACGATCGAGGCGAGCCCCGCCGAGGTCATGGCGGTGATCGCCGACTTCGACCGCTACCCGGCGTGGACGGGCGAGGTGAAGCAGGCCGAGGTGCTGGAGCGGGACGAGCAGGGCCGCGCCGCCAAGGTGCGCCTGGTGCTGGACGCGGGCGCGATCAAGGACGACCACACCCTCGCCTACAGCTGGCCGGACGAGCACACCGTCTCCTGGTCCCTGGTGAAGTCGGCGATGCTGCGCCAGCTCGACGGCTCGTACAGCCTGAAGCCGCTGGACGGCGGGCGCCGCACCGAGGCCACCTACATGCTCACCGTCGACGTGAAGATCCCCATGCTCGGGATGATCAAGCGCAAGGCGGAGAAGGTCATCATCGACCGCGCCCTCGCCGGCCTGAAGCAGCGCGTCGAGACCGTCGCCGCCTCCTGACCCGCTCTTCCGCTCCCTCTCCCGGAGGCTCCCCCTTGCGTACGGTCCTCGTCACCGGTCCCGGAGGCGCGGGCCGTACCACCGTCGCGGCCGCCACCGCGCTGGCCGCGGCCCGCTCCGGGAGGCGTGTGCTGCTGCTGACCACCGACCCCGGGCCGGTGCCGGACGCCGTCCTCGGCACCGCGCTGCCGGACCGCGGCGGCGACGCGCGCCGGCCCTTCCCGCCGCCCGTCGAGGCCGCCCCCGGGCTGTGGGCCGCCCGGGTCGCCACCGGCGAGCACTTCACCGCCCTGGCCCACGACCTCCAGGAACGCGGCGCCGCCCTCTTCGACCTGCTGGGCGCCGCCCCCCTCGACCCCGAGGAGTTCACCGAGCTCCCCGGCGCCGAGCCGCTCGCCGTCCTCGCCGCCCTGCGCGCCGCCCACCGCGGCGACGGCACGCCGTGGGACCTGCTCGTCGTCGACCTGCCCCCCGGCCACGACACCGTCCGGCTGCTCGCCCTGCCCGGACAGCTCCGCCGCTACCTGCGCCGGCTGCTGCCGCCCGAACGGCAGGCCGCCCGCGCCCTGCGCCCGGTGCTCGCCCAGCTCGCCGGGGTGCCGATGCCCGCCCAGCGGCTCTACGAGCTCGCCGGGCGCTGGGACGAGGAGCTGGCCGCCGTCCAGGATGTGCTCGACGCCGACGGCACCACCGTCCACCTGGTCGCCGAACCCGGCCCGCTCACCGCCGCCGCCCTGCGGACCGTCCGCGCCGGCCTGGCCCTGTACGGCTGCCGGCTCGGCGCCCTGGTCGCCAACCGGCTGCTGCCCGACGGCGACGACCCCTGGCTGGCGGGACGGGCGGAGGCGCAGCGGGCCGCGCTGAAGGGGCTGTACGAGGAGTACGGAACCGGGGGCGTGCCCGTCCTCGAACTGCCGCACCTCGGCCGGGACCCGCTGGGCATCGAGGGCCTCTTGGGCCTCGGTGGTCTCGACGGCCTCGGCGGGCCGGCGGACGCCGCCGGGCCCGGGCCGGAGCCCGCACTCCTGCCGGCCCCGGCGCCGGGGCCGCTCCCGGCCGTCGAGGACCGGCTGGCCGAGGACGACCTGCTCGTCTGGCGGCTGCCGCTGCCCGGCGCCGAGCGGGACCGGATCGGACTGGTCCGGCGCGGCGACGAACTCATCGTCTCCGTCGGGCCGTTCCGCCGCGCGCTGCCCCTGCCGTCCGCCCTCCGCCGGTGCACCGTCTCAGGGGCCGGGCTCCGCGACGGCGCCCTGTGCGTGCGCTTCACCCCCGACCCGGACCTGTGGCCCCGGACGGCATCCTGAGATCCCCGTAGGGGCCCCGGGCGACCCCTACGGGTGCGGGCCGCGGGGGCTCATGGGCGTGCACCCCTAAGGGTGGCCGGGCACCCCTACGGGTGCGCGCAGCGCCCTGAACGGCATGGCCTCCTTCGGGTACCGTCGAAGGAAAGACCAGCCCCAGGAGTCCGTCGTGAACGATGCCACCGAGCGCCCCGCCTCCCCGGCGGAACCCGACCCCGACGCCTGGGAGGCGGCCTGCGCCGAGGACCTCGCCGAGGAGCGCGCCCGCAGACGGGAGCGGTCCGGGGCGGGCCAGGCGCCCGGCTCCGCCGCCGACGAACTGCGCAAGCTCGTCGACGCGGTCGCCGACAAGGTCGCGTCCTTCCAGCTGCCGCTCGCCGGCGCCGTCGCCCAGGGGGCGGTCCAGCAGGTCGTCGAGCGGGCCAAGGCCGTCGTCGAGCCGGTCATCGAACGCAACCCCGACGTCTTCGACCACCTCGCGTCCGCCGGCTCCGAGCTGCTGGCCGCCTACCGGGCCGCCGTCCGGGGCCAGGAGCAGCGGTGGACGCGGAGCGCCGCCGAGGACCGCCCGGCCCGCGAGCGTCCGGCGGGAGACCGCCCGGCGGGGGACCGCCCCGCCCCGGGCCGCGGCGACGACGGCGGCGAGGCCGCGGGCGGCACCG
>NZ_JBPQTX010000199.1:0-13392 GCF_051386555.1 Streptomyces sp. URMC 126 | reverse complement strand
GTGCTTGAACCGCCGTGCGCACCGGCGGGCCGGGGGAGGTGGGCGGAACGCTTCCTTCCCTGCGGGCGCATACTGCGGGGGTGACGGACACGGTTTTCGACGCGGTCGTACTCGCCGGGGGAGCCGCCCGGCGGCTGGGCGGGGCGGACAAGCCCGCCGTGAGGGTCGGCGGGCGCTCCTTGCTCGACCGCGTGCTCGGGGCGTGCGCCGGCGCACGCGCCACCGTGGTCGTAGGGCCCCGGCGGCCCACGGTCCGGCCGGTCACCTGGGCGCGCGAACAGCCGCCCGGCGGCGGCCCGCTGGCGGCCCTGGCCGCCGGGCTTCGGCACACCTTGGCGGAGGTCGTCCTCGTCCTCTCCGCCGACCTGCCGTTCCTCGACGCCGGGACGCTGCGCGCCCTTCGCGAGGCCGCGCTCGACGGCGGCGAGGGAGCGGTCCTGACCGACGCCGACGGGCGTGACCAGCCGCTCGTCGCCGCGTACCGCGTGGGACCCGTCCGCCGTGAACTCGCCCGGCTGGCCACGGAACACGGGGACCTTGCCGGCCTTCCCGTACGGATGCTCACCCAGGGGCTGTCCCTGACCCGGCTGCCCCGCCACGCCGCGGCGTTCGACTGCGACACCTGGGAGGACATCGCCACGGCCCGCGCCCGGATCAGGGACGATGGGACCGTGCTCGATGAATGGATCGCCGCGGTCAAGGCAGAACTCGGCATGGAACTCGAGGTCGACAGAACGCTCCTGCTCGACCTGGCCCGTGATGCCGCACATGGTGTCGCCCGGCCGGCCGCCCCTCTGACCACCTTCCTCGTCGGTTACGCGGCCGCCAAGCGCGGTGGCGGGCCGGAAGCGGTCGCGCAAGCCGCCCGTGAGGCGGCCGCTCTGGCCGAGCGGTGGGCGGCGGAGCAGGGCGGCTCCCCGGCCGGTACCCCCGCGGGACCTCCCTCATGAGGGATCGCGACGCGGACGCGGCGGCGCTGGAGCGCGCCACGGACGAGGCCTTGGCCCTGCTCTCCGGCGACCATGGCGGCGAACCCGAACGGCGGGTGGCGCCTGTGGAGGGCGGATTCCTGCCTTTCGACGAGCATCAGGGTGACCCTCTCGGGGATCCGTTCGAGGGTGGGGCTACGGGAGCGGGTACGGGAGGAGCCGTGCCGGCCGGGGGTTTTTCCGGGGCCTCCTCCGAGGGACCTTCCCAGGGTCGCTCCGCCGAGAAGTGGCCCTCGGGGAGCGCGCACGAGGGCGGCGGTGAACGAACCGGCACCGCTGCCGGCACCCGGTCACCGGCCGTTCCGGGGGCCCGTGACGCCCGAGTCCCCGGCGGGCGCCCGGCAGGACCGGAACGGGCAGGACGAGGCGAACGGCCGGCCGACGAGGCGCTGATGGATGTCTGGAGGTCGATCCGCGAGGTCGCCGGTGCGGACGAGCCTTCGCGTGTCCGAGATGCCGTAGGGGCAGGGATGCGTTCGACCGGAGACATCGCGGGCGCCCAGGCCGCCGGCGAGCCGGGCGGTGAATCACGGGGCGGTGAATCACGGGGCGGTGAGGCGCTGACGGACGTCTGGCGGTCGATCCGCGACATGACCGACGGCGCCGACGACGAGGGCCCGCCTCCCCGGCCCGTGCGCGCGTCCGCGCGGAAGAGCGACGGTCCCGGTGAATCCGGCGGCCCGGGCACCGACGGCGGCGAGGGTCTCACCGATGTCTGGCGGTCCGTACGGGAGGCTGCCGTCGCCGACGGGCCCGCGCGCGCTCGCGACGGTGACGGGCGGGGACGCCGCCCGGCGGACCGCAGCCCGGTGGACCCGGCACGGGCGGCGGACGCCGGGCCGGGGGCTGGGGACGGCAGGGCACGGACGGCCGGGGAGCGGCATCGCCCCGATGACGTCGGGGATTTGACCGACATTTGGCAGTCGGTTTGTGAGGTCACCGTCGGTACGGACGACGGCGGGCGTCACCCGGACGGCGGTACGGGCAAGAGCGAGAGGGCCGACGGTATCGACGGTGCCGGGACGGGGCCCGAGGCCTCCGACGCCGCCAACACGGACCCTGCCGCCTCCGACGCCGCTGAGGACCCCGAGGACGCGGAAACGGAGCGGGTCGCGACTCGGGGCGGCACCCGTAAGCAACCCGGGCCCCCCAAGTCCCCTAGGGGCGGCAAGTCCCCTAAGGGTGCCCGGACGCCCCGGAACTCCGACCCTTCCGTCATCGAGGAGAAAGAGGCGGCGGCGGTGGGCACGCCCGGCCGTCCCGACACCGTCGCCGCGACACCCGGAAACGGCGACCGCGACGAGAGCTCCGGCGCGAGTGGGCACGGCACCCCGGCCGGCGAGGACGACGCGGTGGAAGCCGCAGCCGGCGCCGCGACCGACGGCGGGGACGGAGTCGTAAACGAGTGCCGCGCGGAAGAAACCGTCCCCGCGACGGGCCCCTCCGGCCCCCTCGACCAGGCCGGACCCGGCCCCGTCCACCCCGCCCGCCTCGGGCCCGGCCACAGCCGGCCCGCGTCAGGGCCGCCCCGGCGGCCGACCCCCTGGGCCACCGCCGGCGGCATCGCGGCCGGGGCCGCCGAGCCCCTGCCCGCCCGCACCCGGCCGCTGGCCGAGGCGGTCGGGGGAACGCTCGCCGCGCCGCTCACCGCGCTGACGGACCTGCCGTCGTTCGACACCGCGGCGATGGACGGCTGGGCGGTGGCGGGCCCGGGCCCCTGGCGCCTGCCGGAGGACGCCGGCCACGGCATCCTCGCCGGTCACTCCGGGGACGAGCCCCTGCGCGACGGGCACGCCGTGCCGATCGCGACGGGCGCCCGTATACCGGCCGGGGCTACGGCCGTCCTGCGCTCCGAACACGGCCGCGCGAGCGGCAACGAACTGCACCCGACCCGCCGGACCGCCCAGGGCCAGGACATCCGCCCGCGCGGCCAGGAGTGCCGCCGGGACGACGAACTGCTGCCCGCGGGCACGCTGGTCACCCCGGCGGTCCTCGGCCTCGCCGCGGCCGCGGGCCACGACGGGCTGTCCGTGACCGCGCGCCCGCGCGTGCTGGTCGTCGTCCTCGGTGACGAACTCGTCCACGAAGGACTGCCGCAGGACGGCCGTATCAGGGACGCCCTGGGGCCCATGCTCGAACCCTGGCTCCGTTCCCTAGGGGCCGAGACGACGGGCACGCTGCGGCTGGGGGACGACGCCGACGCGCTGCACGACGCGCTCGCCGGCACCGACGCCGACCTGGTGATCACCACCGGCGGCACGGCCTCCGGCCCCCGCGATCACCTGCACCCCACCCTGCGCCGTCTCGACGCCGAGCTGCTGGTGGACGGTGTCGCCGTCCGGCCCGGGCACCCCATGCTGCTCGCCCGGCTCACCCCCGAGCGGCACCTCGTCGGCCTCCCCGGCAACCCCCTGGCGGCGGTCGCGGGCCTGATCACGCTCGCCGAGCCCCTGTTGCGCGGTCTCTCCGGCCGCGCCGCGCCGTCGCTCCGCCGCGCCCTGCTCACCGGGCCCGTGCCGAGCCACCCGTCCGACACCCGCCTGGTGCCGGTCGTGCTGCGCGGCGGCGACGGAGCGCGTCCGCTGCGTTTCCACGGTCCGGCGATGCTGCGGGGGCTGGCCGCCGCCGACGCCATGGCGGTGATCCCGCCGGGCGGGAACACGGCCCGGGGCCGGGTGGCCCTCCTCGACCTGCCGTGGACGGCGACGGGGGGCGGGGTCGGATGAGAGGCGGTGGCGCGGGGTCGCGACACCCGCCCCGGACCCGTAGGGGCAGGGTCGTCAGCCCTGACGCGCCTGTCCCACCCGTTACGGTCCGGGCATGACAGGTTCAGCGCTGCCGCTCCTCTTCCTCGACGTCGACGGCCCCCTCATCCCCTTCGGCGCGACGGACCGGCAACTCCCAGGCGGTTACCCCACTTACCTCAGCCCTTGGATCGCGCCGGGGACGACGGGCGACGGGGGCAACCCCCTGATCGCCCGGATCGATCCCGCCCTCGGCCCCCGGCTCGCCGCCCTGCCGTACGAACTGGTGTGGGCGACGACCTGGATGTCCGACGCCAACGACTGTGTCGCCCCCTGGCTGGGGCTGCCCCCGCTTCCCGTAGTGGTCCGGCCGGAGCCGACGGACGAGCCGGACCCATCGGAGACGCCGGACGAGGTGGGCGTGGTCGCCGTCGGAGCCCCCGCCCGACGGGCCGTACCGCACTGGAAGACCCGGGCTCTCGTCGAGTGGGCGGACGGCCGCCCCTTCGCCTGGGTCGACGACGAGATCGGCGACGCCGACCGCCGCTGGGTACGGGCCCATCACCCCGTAGGGGCCCTCCTCCACCGGGTCGACCCCCTAAGGGGCTTGAGGGACGGGGACTTCGCCGCGCTCGACGCGTGGTCGCGGAGCACCCGTTCGACGTGAGCGGCAGGGGAGACGGAACGCCGTACGACGTGGCCCTCCGCACCCTCCGCCCGCATCCTCCGTTCCCGTCCGCCCTCCCCGCCCTACTCCGCCGCCCCCGCGGCCTGCCGGATGGTGATCACTCGGTCGGTCAGACGGAGCGGGTTCGCTTCCGGATCGGTGAAGTTCAGGAGGCGGTGGCCCCGGACGACGGCGACGACGAGGTCGGCGCAGTCGCGCGGCGAGCGTCCCGCCTCGGCCTTGGTGACCGGACGGTCGACCACGTCCAGGCCGGTCCCGTAGGTCAGGAGGTCCTCCATGACGGTGCCGACGTAGGGGCTCACCATCGACATGCCGAGCATGCGCCCCGCCGAACTGGAGCTCGTCACCACCGTGTTCGCACCACTCTGCCGCAGCAGCGGGACGTTCTCGTCCTCGCGTACGGCGACGACGATCGTGGCCCGCTTGTTGAGCTGACGGGCCGTCAGGGTGACGAGCGCGGCGGTGTCGTCCCGTTCGGTGGTGATCACCACGTGGGAGGCGTTCTGGAGTTCGGCCCGGAGCAGGGTGTCGGAGCGGGTGCCGTCGCCGACGACGCCCACGATCCCGTCGCAGGCGGCCGCGTCCACGGCCTTCTTCTGCGGGTCGACGACGACGATCCGGTCCTTCGGGCGGCCCTGGCCGATCAGCGTCTCGATGGTGTGCCGGCCCTTGGTGCCGTAACCGATGACGACGGTGTGGTCGCGCATCCGGGACCTCCAACGGTGTATGCGGACCTGGTGGCGCGTCCGCTCGGTCAGCACTTCCAGCGTGGTGCCGACCAGAATGATCAGGAACAGCACCCTCAGCGGGGTGACGACGAAGATGTTCGTCAGCCGGGCCGCGTCGCTCACCGGCGTGATGTCGCCGTAGCCGGTGGTCGACAGGGTGACGGTGGCGTAGTACGCGGCGTCGACGAAGCCGACCCGGCCGCCCGCGTTGTCGTGGTAGCCGTCGCCGTCCAGCCACACCACGAGTGTCGTCAGCACCAGCACCATCAGGGCCATCACCAGCCGCCGCAGCACTTGTTGCAGGGGCGCGGTGACGTGCTGGACGGGCAGCACGATGGAACGGCCCGCCTCGGCGTCCTCGGCCTCCGCCCGGGTACGGCGCCAGAGCGACTTGAGGAGGAGCCTGCCACCCCTGTGGTGGTCGGGGATGTCCGGGGTATCGGGGAAGCGGCTGCCGCCGGTCATCCGGTTCCGGGGCGCGGAGGACGGTGGATTCGGCACCCGCCCATGATCCCTGATACCGGCTCGGGGTGTGGCACTTACGTGGCCGTCCCTAGGGGGGCCGGGCATGCGAGGAGTAGCCTCGCGCCATGTATGCGATCACCATTCCCGAGCCCGGCGGACCCGACGCGCTCGTCTGGTCCGAGGTCCCCGATCCCGTGCCGGATGAGGGGGAAGTGCTGGTCGAGGTCGTCGCGACGGCCGTGAACCGCGCCGACGTGGTACAGCGTCAGGGCTTCTACGACCCGCCGCCCGGCGCCTCCCCGTACCCGGGCCTGGAGTGCTCCGGCCGGATCACGGCCCTCGGCCCGGGGGTGAGCGGCTGGGCGGTCGGCGACGAGGTCTGCGCGCTGCTCGCCGGCGGCGGTTACGCGGAGAAGGTCGCCGTCCCCGTCGGCCAGTTGCTGCCCGTGCCCGACGGGCTGGACGTCGTGACGGCCGCCGCCCTGCCCGAGGTCACCGCGACGGTCTGGTCGAACGTGTTCATGCTCGCCCACCTGCGGCCCGGCGAGACGCTGCTCGTACACGGCGGCGGCAGCGGCATCGGCACCATGGCCGTCCAGCTCGCCAAGGCGGTCGGGGCGCGGGTCGCGGTCACCGTCGGGAGCCGGGAGAAGCTGGAGCGCTGCCGCGAGCTGGGCGCCGACATCCTCGTCGACTACCGGGAGCAGGACTTCGTCGAGGAGATCCACAAGGTGACGGGCGGTGCCGGAGCCGACGTCGTCCTCGACATCATGGGCGCCAAGTACCTGAACCGGAACATCGACGTCCTGGCCCTCAACGGCCGTCTGACCATCATCGGTCTGCAGGGCGGCCGGAAGGCCGAGCTCGATCTCGGCAAGCTGCTGACCAAGCGGGCCGCCGTCATGGGGACCACGCTCCGCTCCCGGCCGCTCGCCGAGAAGGCGGCCATCATGGCGGCCGTCCGCGAGCACGTCTGGCCGCTCGTCTCGGGCGGCCGGGTCCGCCCCGTCGTCGACCGGACGATGCCGCTGCGGGACGCGGCCGAGGCGCACCGGGTCGTCGAGGAGAGCTCACACGTGGGGAAGGTGCTCCTGACCACCGGCTGAGGCCTGCCCGGACGGGCTGTGACGGCGGCGGCACCAGCGGCGCCGGCGGACCGGCGGCACCGGGGACGTCGCCGCCGCCGTCACCCGTCCGGCCGCCCGGCGTGCCCGGGTGGTGCGGGCGTGTGACGGTGGACGGGTGATCGCTTCGATGGCCGACATGCTTCCGGCTGTCCGGGCGCGGCTGCCCCGGGGGCTTTGCTCGTCCCCGCCGCCTCGCGCGTCCCGAACATCCCAGGCGTATCGAACGTCCCGGGCGCCCTGGGCTTCCTCGGCCTTCGGGGAATCGTCCGGGGCTACGCGCGATGCTTCGTACGGTGCTTCGGGCGGGGTGTCGTCCCGCGTGGCCGGGCGCCGGGTCGGTACGGCGTTCCTGGCCGGCGTGGCGCTGACGGCCGTTCTCGCCGGATCGTCCGACGTGGCACGGGCCGAGGGCGCCCCACCCGTGCCGTCCGTGACCTTGGCACCACCGCAACCCCTCGCCCCGCCGGTGCCTCTCGTCCCGCCGCCGCTCCCCCTGGAAGCGCCGGTACCCGGTGCGACGCTGCTCCCCCTCACACCCCAAGTGCCGCTGCCGTCCCTGGCGGCGGCGCCCAGGCCGCCCGGGCCGCTTCCTTCCCTCGCGACGCCTCCGGCCCTGGCGCCACCCGCGCTTCCTCGCCCTCAGCCCCCTCCTGGCCCCCCTTCCACTGCGGCGAGCCCGCCCGCCACCGACGCCGGGCGCCTCGCCGGAACCGTCGCGGGTCAGGGGCGCCCGCACCCCGGACGCGCCCCTGACACCACCGACGACCCTTCCGGGCCGACACCGGACCCCTACGGGTCCGGGGCCGCCGACCCGGACGCCCGTCTGCGGCCCGAACCCGCCTGGACTCCGGCACGGATCGTCCCGGAACGTCCTCCGGAGGCCGCACCGGCCCGGGCCGACGGCGGGACCGGCCGGACGGCCCCCGACGAGGAGCCCGTGATGCGCGTCCTGCCCCTGGGGACCGGCATGACCCTCACCGGCCTGGGCCTGGGCTTCCTGGCCCTGCGGCTACGGCGGCGCTGACCAGCCCGGCTGTCGTCCGTACGTCCGTACGTCCGTACGTCCGTACGTCCGTCTTCGGGCCCGGCCGGGCGTGACCGTGGCGGCGCGCGCCGGTGGATCAGACGCGTACGGGGGCATCACCAGGGGGAAATCATCTGTGCGAGAGAATGGCGGCATGGATATGCCGAGGAACGAACGGTCGCAGGAGAGCCCGCACATCCTGGTCGTAGGCCCGGACGGCATGGCTCTCGGCAGCACCAGCCCCGGCGGCGGGGCGGGTGACGACGAGTCGCGCGAGGTCCCCGTGACGGAGCAGGTCGAACAGCCCGCGAAGGTCATGCGCATCGGAAGCATGATCAAGCAGTTGCTGGAGGAAGTACGCGCCGCGCCCCTGGACGAGGCGAGCCGGGTCCGGCTCAAGGAGATCCACCACAGCTCCGTCAAGGAACTGGAAGACGGGCTCGCCCCCGAGCTCGTGGAGGAACTGGAGCGTCTGTCGCTCCCGTTCACCGATGACAACATCCCCACCGAGGCCGAACTCCGCATCGCCCAGGCCCAGCTGGTCGGCTGGCTGGAGGGCCTCTTCCACGGCATCCAGACGGCGCTGTTCGCCCAGCAGATGGCGGCGCGCGCCCAGTTGGAGCAGATGCGCCGGGCTCTCCCGGCCGGCATCGGCGACGACGAGGGCGACGGCGGCCGTCCGCAGCAGGGGGCGCGTTCGGGCCCGTACCTGTGATCCCGTAGGGGACGCGTCACCCGTAAGGGGAGCGGAGGAGCCAGGGGCCGGTTGCCGTCACGCGGCAGCCGGCCCTCGGCTTTCCCGCGGGGCCCGGGTCGCCCGGCGGTGCTCAGGCCGCGCTCAGGCCGCGCGCTCAGTACGTGCTCAGGCCGTGCCCGCCGTCGTCAGGACGCCGGGTCGCCCGTCGAGACCGTGATGACGATCGTGGTCGTCTTCGGGTCGAACGCGTCGTACTTCTGCGGGCTCTGCATCACGACGGTGCCCTTGCCGAAGACGTTCTCGTTCTGCTTGTCCTCGCGGTACTTCCAGTGCGCGTCCTGGAAGCACTTCTTCACCGAATCGACGTGGAGGAAGCTGACGTCCGGCATGCTCTTCTTCGTCTTGTCCAGGAAGCTGTCGCGCGCCTGAGTGCACTTCTCGGGCTCGATGACCCGCGACTTGTCGCCTTCCTTGTGCTGCTTCGCGGTGGTCGTCCCACCGTCGCTGCCGTCGCTGCCACTGCTGCCGCCGCTGCCACTGCCGCCGCCGGAGCCCCCGGACCCACCGGTGCCGCCCCCGGCCGAACCGCCGCCGGAGCCCCCCACCGGGGCGGCGGACCGGGGCGTCTCCACGACCGGGCCGTCGGCCTTGGCCGGCTCGTCGTCGCCCTTGTCCTTGAAGGAGACGACCGCGATCACGGCGATGACCGCCAGCGCGGCGACGATCGCCGACCCGATGATGACCGGCTTGTTGCCCCTGCCACCGGACCGGGCGGCGGGAGCGGGCGCCGGAGCGGCCTGGTACGGCGGCGGCGTCTGGTACGCCGGGGACGGGGACGGGGCCGGCGTGGGAACGGCGCCCGGGGCGGGCGTCGGGTAACCGGAGTTGTACCCCCCGTAGGGGTTCGGCTGATGCGGCGCCTGGTACGGCGTCTGGACGGACTGCATGCCCGGGCCGGGCACCGCCTGCTGGTCCACCGGCGGGAAGACCGCCGAGGAGACCCCCGCGCCGCTGCCCGGCGCCGGCGCGTCGCCGGCGATCATCGGGGAGCCCGCCGTGCGCGCCGTACCGGCCACCCGCGCGCACTCGTCCCGCATGGCGGCGGCGCTCGGGAAGCGCTCGTTCGGGTTCTTCTTCAGCGCCCGGGCCACCAGGGCGTCCACCGCAGGCGGGATCGAGCGGTTGATCGTGGAGGGCGCGACCGGCTCCTCCTGGACGTGCGCGTAGGCGATGGCCAGCGGCGAGTCCGCGTCGAAGGGCAGCCGGCCGGTCAGCAGCTCGAAGAGCATGATGCCGACCGAATACAGGTCGGAGCGGGCGTCCACGCCGCGGCCCAGGGCCTGCTCGGGAGAGAGGTACTGCGGGGTGCCGACGACCATGCCCGTCTGCGTCATCGAGGTGACCCCGGACTGCATGGCACGGGCGATGCCGAAGTCCATGACCTTGACCACATCACGCTTGGTCATCATCACGTTGCCGGGCTTGATGTCCCGGTGGACCAGGCCCATCTCGTGGCTGACCTCGAGCGCGGCCAGCACGTCGGCCGTGATCTTCAGAGCCTTCTCGGTGGGCATGGCGCCGTACCGGGCCACGTCCGCGTCGAGGACGGAGCGCAGCGGCTTGCCCTCGATGTACTCCATGACGATGTACGGCATCGTCGAGCCGTCCAGCTCGTCCTCGCCGGTGTCGAAGACGGAGACGATGTTGGTGTGCGTGAGCTTGGCCACGGCCTGCGCCTCGCGGCGGAACCGCTCGCGGAAGGACGCTTCCCGGCCGAGTTCCGTATGGAGGGTCTTGACGGCGACCTGGCGGTCGAGCACCGAGTCGTACGCGAGGTGCACGGAGGCCATGCCGCCCTCGCCGAGCAGGTCGCGCAGCTGGTAGCGGCCGCCGCCGACGGCCCGTCCCGCGTAGCGGCCCTGTGCGCCGTCCTGGCTCATGGTCTTGCTTCCCCCTCGGCGCCGACCGGCGTCGGTCGGTGACGCGACACCCGGGCCGGGCCCGGCTCATAGGTTGGATCCGGCCGGATCCCGTCCGGCCGGACACGTATCACGGACACGTATCCCGGCCAAGTGTGCCGCAGGCCAGGGGCACGTCAAGCCGCGTGCCCGTTCCGTGACCGGATGCGCGACAAGCCGTCACGGAATTTGCCTTGCCCGGGCCGCTGCGGGTTTGATTGCCCGTCCATCCCCGACCGGCGCGCGTCGCGGAACCTGTAGCGTGCCTTATCGGAAGACTGCATTGCTCCGCGTACGGCTCAGCAGCGTGAGCACTGCCCCAAGGCTTGGCCCCCGCGAGCGGCCAGACACGACGGCGAGGACTGATGGCACAGACGCAGAGCGCCCAGGGTCCGTCCGACCCTGACGCCAACGGGGGCGGAATGCCCGATGTGCCGGAAATGTGGGGTAATGGCGGCATGGTCGGCGACGGCCGCTACCGCCTCACCCACCGGCTCGGCCGCGGCGGCATGGCCGAGGTCTTCGCCGCCGAGGACGTGCGCCTCGGCCGCACCGTGGCCGTCAAGCTGCTCCGCGCCGACCTGGCCGAGGACCCGGTCTCCAAGGCCCGCTTCACCCGCGAGGCACAGTCCGTCGCCGGGCTGAACCACCACGCCGTCGTGGCCGTCTACGACTCCGGCGAGGACATCGTCGGCCGCCAGACCGTGCCGTACATCGTCATGGAACTGGTTGAAGGCCGCACCATCCGGGACCTGTTGCTCAACGCGGAGGCGCCGCCGCCCGAGCAGGCGCTCATCATCGTCTCCGGCGTGCTCGACGCGCTCGCGTACAGCCACCAGCACGGCATCGTGCACCGCGACATCAAGCCCGCCAACGTCATCATCACCAACAACGGCGCCGTCAAGGTGATGGACTTCGGCATCGCCCGCGCCCTGCACGGCGCCGCGTCCACCATGACCCAGACCGGCATGGTCATGGGCACCCCCCAGTACCTGTCGCCGGAGCAGGCCCTCGGCAAGACCGTCGACGCCCGGTCCGACCTCTACGCGACCGGCTGCATGCTGTACGAACTGCTGGCGCTCCGCCCGCCGTTCACCGGCGAGACGCCGCTTTCGGTCGTCTACCAGCACGTTCAGGACAATCCCGTCCCGCCGTCGCAGGTGCTCGACTCCGTCCCGCCGGAGCTCGACGGGCTCGTCATGCGCTCCCTGGCCAAGGACCCGGACGACCGGTTCCAGAGCGCCGAGGAGATGCGCTCGCTGGTCCAGTACAGCCTCCAGATGCTGCACGAGGCCGGCGGCCACACCGGCTCCTGGGACACCGGGCAGATCCCGGCCGCCGCGGCCACCCAGGTCCTGGGCGGCGCCGGCCTCGGCCAGACGACGGCCATGGCGCGCCCGCAGCACGGCGACACCTCGCCGCAGCGGATCCTGCCCCAGGGCACGGGCGGCGGCGACGGCGACGACGACTACGCGCCGGGCGGGCACGGGCGGGGTGGCGGGAGCAGCCGCAACAAAATCATCGTCATCGTCGCACTGGTGGCGGCGGTGGTGGTCGCCGTGGCGGCGTACGCGATGATTCCCAAGGACAAGGGCGAGAAGGGCGGGAAGACGGACCCGACGAAGAAGCCCAGCCACTCCGCGCCGCAGACCCCCGAGCCCACCGGCTCCTCCTCGACCCCCAAGCACGAGAAGCCGTCCGAACCCAACACGGGGACCGGTACGTCGGGCGACACCTCCGACGAGGACGACAACTACGGCAGCACCGGCGGTTCGAGGCACCGGTACACGAACCCGCCGTCCACGGACCCGACCAAGGAGCCGTCGACCGAGCCGACCGGCAACAAGCCGACCGGCGACGACAAGCCGGGCACGTCCCAGGGCACCTCGCAGGGGACCAGTCAGGGCACGTCTCAGGGCACCTCGCAGGGGACCAGTCAGGGCACCTCCCAGGGCACGTCTCAGGGCACCAGCCAGGGGAACACCACCGAGGGCACGACGCAGGGCACCTCCCAGGGGGCCAACCAGGGCACATCCCAGGGAAGCAACACCACAGAGGGCGGTACGACCCCCTGACGCCACGAGGCGGGGCTTCGGCCCCGCCTCTTCGCGTAGTCCGGGCGGCCGGGGCCGGCTCAGTCCGTGAACGCGTCCCGTACGTCCTCGTACGCGCCCGTCCACCACACCGCCAATGCCGCCGATGCCGGGAAGCCGGGGTCGGCGCGGTGGTCGCCGAGCTGGTAGCGCCAGCGGAGCATCCAGAAGTCGTTGAGCCGCTCCCACCACACGCGGTGCACCGCCGCGGCGAGCTCCTCGGGGCCGGCGCCGGTGGTGCGCCGGTAGGCGCGGGCGTACGGCCGTATCTTCGCGAAGTCGAGGGTGCCGTCGGGGCGCAGGAAGAAGATCACGGCGGCGCGGACGGCCTCCTCCGCGCGGGGGCGGACGCCGAGGCGGTCCCAGTCGACGATCGCGGCGGGCTCGGCGTCCCGGTACAGCAGGTTGAGCGGGTGGAAGTCGCCGTGCACCCAGCCGCGCGCCGGGGTCGCGGCCGGGGGCGGGCGGCGGTGCGCGTGCCGTTCCAGCAGGGCCCGGCGTTCGACGAGGCGGTGTTCGGCCAGTTCGTCGAAGGAGTCGCGGGGGCGCCGGCGGACCAGGACGAGCAGTTCCTCGATCAGCGCGTAGGTGTCCTCGGGGTCGGCCGCCACGTCCAGGGTGTCAGGGGTCCCGCCCAGCGCGTCAGGGGCGTGCGCCATGCCCTCAGGGGCGCCCTGACGGCTCTCAGGGGCGCTCTCGGGGATCCGGCACGCCGGTGCGCCCGGGGCCGGCCCCCTGAGGCCCGTAGAGCGTCTTCCCGGGGTGCCGGGGAGCCCGCCGTCGGCCGCTTCCGCGAGGCCGCCGGGCGCGAGCGCCGTCCGCGCCGCGAACCGGGCGCCCGGGCCGCTCCCGTAGCCGCCCCTGAGCCCCGTCCAGGCC
>NZ_JBPQTX010000198.1:0-13399 GCF_051386555.1 Streptomyces sp. URMC 126 | reverse complement strand
CCTCCCTCAGGTCCCCGCGACCCCTCCGTCCCGGCGGTGCCGAGCCCCCCGCACATCCCCGTCAGAGGAGCACCCACCATGACCGTTGATCCCACTGGCCTCATCAGCCCGACGGGCTCGACCGACCCGATCGACTCGGCCGGCCTGTTCGACACCACCGGTCCGTCCGGCCCGATCAGTCCCACCGGCCCGGCCCCCGGAGCCGCCGTCACCACCGGCCGTCCCGGGCGAGCGCGAGGAGGAGACCGATGAGGGTCCTGTTGCTCGGCGCCAACGGCTACCTCGGCCGCTTCGTCGCCGACCGTCTGCTCGCCGACCCCGCCGTCCAGCTGACCGCCCTCGGCCGGGGCGACGACGCCGACGTCCGCTTCGACCTCGCCACCGGCAGCCCCGGCGCGCTCACCCGGTTCCTCAACGCCGTACACCCCGGCGTCGTCATCAACTGCGCGGGCGCCACCCGCGGCGGCGCCCGCGAGCTCACCCGGCACAACACCGTGGCCGTCGCCACCGTCTGCGAGTCGCTGCGCCGCAGCGGCTGCGGGGCGCGCCTCGTGCAGGTGGGCTGCTCCTCGGAGTACGGGCCCTCCCAGCCCGGCTCGTCCACCGCCGAGGACGCGGTGCCGCGCCCCGGCGGCCCGTACGGCGTCAGCAAGCTCGCCGCCACCGAACTCGTCCTGGGATCCGGCCTCGACGCGATCGTGCTGCGCGTCTTCTCACCCGTCGGGCCGGGTACCCCGGCCGGTTCGCCGCTGGGCCGCCTCGCCGAGGCCATGCGGCGGGCCATGCAGAACGGCGACAACGAGCTCAAGCTCACCGGCCTCGGCGTCCAGCGCGACTTCGTGGACGTCCGCGACATCGCGCGCGCCGTGCACGCGGCCTCCCTCTCCGCCGCCCAGGGCGCCGTCAACATCGGTACCGGCCGGGCCACCCGGCTGCGCGAGGCCGCCTCGCTGCTCGCCCGCGTGGCCGGCTTCGGGGGCGCGCTGCACGAGCTCGACGATCCCCACCTGGGCGCCACCCCCGTCTACCCGTACCCGGACGGCTGCGGGGCCTGGCAGCAGGCCGACGTCCGTACCGCCCGCGACCGGCTCGGCTGGCGGCCCCGGATCGGGCTGGAGGAGTCGCTGGCCGACATCTGGATGGAGGCCGCGTGTCGTATCTGATCTCGTCCGGCAACCGCAGGCCGCTCCCGGCGGCCAAGACGCCGCTGCGGCTCGGCGTCCCCGGGTTCGCCCACCCGCTCGTCGCACCCGTCGAGTGGGGCCGGCTGTGCCGCGCGGACCTCCCGCTCGAATGGACGGTCCTCGGCAGCGCGTCCGGCGGCCCGGGCACGCGCCCCGACCCGTATTGCACGGCCGCCGCGGCGCCGCTGCGCGAGGCTGGCGTCCGCGTCCTCGGCCACCTCGACGCCGGCTTCGGCGCCCGGCCGTTCGGTGAACTCCTCTCGGACGCGCAGCGGTTCCTCAACTGGTACAAGGTGGACGGCTTCGCCGTGGCCCGCTGCCCGGCCGACGCCGGCGCGCTCGCCGACGTCCGCCGCGTCACAGGCGCCCTGCGCACCCTCCACGACCGGGCGTACGTCGTCCTCCTCCACGGCAGCCACCCGGTCGCGGGATACGCGGCACTCGCCGACCAATTGGTGACGTTCACCGGCCCCTGGAACCGCTACCGCTGGTCACGTCCCGCCGACTGGACGGCCGACCACCCGCCCGGCCGCTTCTGCCACCTCGTGCACAGCGTCCCCCGCGCCCACCTGGAGGAAGCGCTCCTCATCACCCGCCGGCAGGGCGCCGGCACGGTCTACATGACCGACCGCACCGACCGCGACGGACTGGACCCCTGGGAGTCCATGCCCGGGTACTGGGACGAGTTCATCTCGAACATCGGACCGGGTGTCTCGGAATGAGCCGGGGCGTGGCAGGGTTGCAGAGGAAGTACAGAACGCTGCCTCTACGTTCCCCGCCCCCGTGGGGATGACCCTGGAGACCCCGTGTCGCTGCCACCCCTGGTCGAGCCGGCTTCCGAGCTCACCGTCGACGAGGTCCGTCGGTACTCGCGCCACCTGATCATCCCGGACGTCGGGATGGACGGGCAGAAGCGCCTGAAGAACGCCAAGGTGCTCTGCGTGGGCGCCGGCGGCCTCGGCTCGCCCGCCCTGATGTACCTGGCCGCCGCCGGTGTGGGCACGCTGGGCATCGTGGAGTTCGACGAGGTCGACGAGTCGAACCTGCAACGGCAGATCATCCACAGCCAGTCCGACATCGGCCGCTCGAAGGCGGAGTCCGCGCGGGACTCGGTGCTCGGCATCAACCCGTACGTGAACGTCGTCCTCCACCAGGAGCGCCTGGAGGCGGAGAACGTCAAGGAGATCTTCTCCCAGTACGACCTGATCGTCGACGGCACGGACAACTTCGCCACGCGCTACCTGGTCAACGACGCGTGCGTGCTCCTGAACAAGCCGTACGTCTGGGGCTCGATCTACCGCTTCGACGGCCAGGCATCCGTCTTCTGGAGCGAGCACGGCCCCTGCTACCGCTGCCTCTACCCCGAGCCCCCGCCGCCCGGCATGGTCCCCTCCTGCGCGGAGGGCGGCGTCCTCGGCGTGCTCTGCGCGTCGATCGGCTCCATCCAGGTCACCGAGGCGATCAAGCTGCTGGCCGGGATCGGCGACCCCCTGGTCGGCCGCCTGATGATCTACGACGCCCTGGAGATGTCGTACCGGCAGGTCAAGGTCCGCAAGGACCCCGACTGCGCGGTCTGCGGCGAGAACCCCACCGTCACCGAACTCATCGACTACGAGGCCTTCTGCGGCGTCGTCTCGGAGGAGGCCCAGGAGGCCGCCGCCGGCTCCACGATCACTCCCAAGCAGCTCAAGGAGTGGATCGACGACGGCGAGAACATCGACATCATCGACGTCCGCGAGCCCAACGAGTACGAGATCGTCTCCATCCCCGGCGCCCGCCTCGTCCCCAAGAACGAGTTCCTCATGGGCACCGCCCTCCAGGACCTCCCCCAGAACAAGCGCATCGTCTTGCATTGCAAGACGGGCGTCCGCTCTGCGGAAGTCCTCGCCGTCTTGAAGTCGGCCGGCTTCGCGGACGCGGTGCACGTGGGCGGCGGCGTCATCGGCTGGGTCAACCAGGTGGAGCCGCACAAGCCGGTGTACTGAGCGGGCGGGCGGGCTTTCGCGGGTGGCGTCGGGCGAGTGGCTGACGGACCGTCATCTCACCTGCGTGACGGAGCGGGACGGGGGGGAGCCCCCGCGCCCGCTCCGTCGCTCGTCACCAGGTTATGACGAGGTAGCCCTTGCCTCCGCGTCGCCCCGGCCGCCGGGTGCGCCTTCTCTGCCGTCACGGGCGTCGTCGGTGCCTCCCAGCCCGCCGCGGCCGCCGTAGCCCGCGGTGCCGCCGTATCCGACGCCCTTCGGCAGCGGGCCGCCGTCGGGGCGCTTGGTCTTCCCGGGCGCGGGCCCGGTGATGTCGATCCGCGCGTCCGAGGGCTCGGTGCGCTCCGCCGGGGTGAGGTTCAGCTTCCCTCCGGTGCCGGGCACGGTGTGGGCGTCGGTGTCCTTGAAGCGGGTCGCGCCCCCGTCGCCGCCCTTCCCGCCGCCCCAGCCGGCGTGGCCCTGCGCTCCGTCGACCCGGGTGCCCTCAAGGCACTTGCCCTGCCGGCTCTGTGGACTCGGGCCCCCGGGCAGGCCGCCTTGACCGCCGTGGCCGCTGTTCCCCCGGTCGCCGTTTTGCCCGCCTTGGCCGGGGCGCCCGCCGTGGCCCGGTTCCCCGCCCTCCGCCTCGGCGAGGTGGCGGCTGCCGCCGGACTCCATGAAGTAGGTGACGTTCTTGGCCCGGCCCGCGTCCGTACCGGCCTGGCCCGTGCGCCCGTAGAAGCCCAGACCGCCGCCGGCGCCCTCGGCGCCGGGGCGCCCGGCGGGGCCCGGCGTTCCGGCGGCCGCGCGGTACGTCTTCGAGGGGTCCACGGTGAGCTTGCAGACGACGTAGGGCCCGCCGCTTCCCTGGCCGCCCGCGCCTCCGCCGCCCTTCCCCCGTGTCGGGACGTTCTTGGTCACCAGGGGGCCGGCGCCGCCCCCGCCTCCTCCGCCGCCGGCGGACCCTCCCGGGCCCCACAGGTAGACCGTGGCCGTGGTGACCCCGGCAGGAGGTCTCCAGCCGCTCACATCGGTGACGACCTTCTCGCGGGGGGCCGGCGCCGCCGCGCCACCGGCTTCCGGCAGGGCCGCCACCGGCCCGGTCACGCCCACGGGCGCCGCCACGAGCAGCGCCCAACGGCGGGTCGTGTCACTTCTGTTGCGGTTCTTCACGCGCGTCCTTGTCCTCGTAGCGGTCGGGAGCGGGGGAGGCCGGGAGCGGCGGGTGGCGGAGCGTGGTGCCCGCCGGCGGCCGAGCCTCCGGGGGCGTACCGACGGGCCTCGGAGCCGCGCCGGTCCTCGCTCGGTCGGCAATGTCGCCCGGCCTGCCGGGACCAGAACTGCCGACACGGCGGGAGGCGGTCAACAAGCCCGCTATCAGCGCGTACGGCCGCCGTTCGCACGCCCGTCCGCGTAGGCGCGCGGCGTCCACGCCCGCCCCGGCGCTCCGGGCGTCACCCGGAGCGCCAGGGCCGGTCTCAAACCCGAGCCCGGTCCCTCGTCTTGGGTATCGCGAGGATTCGGGGCACGGCGTGGCGCTTTTAGCGAGGCGCGGCTCCCTCGGCGCCGTGTGGTGCGCGCGCAGGCGCATCCGCTTCGGGTTCCGTGAGGCGGCGACGCTCGCGGTTGGTCGCGCCGAATCTCGCGCTACCTTGGGGCTCTTCGGAGAGGGGTGAGACGGTGTCCGCGCAGCGTTGGGAGAGCGAGTCCGCGAGATACCTGGTTCCGCGAGGGCACGGGCGGCCCGACGCGTGGGCCGAGGAGGCCGCCGAGCGGAAGGGCCGGGGTGGGCAGCGGCTGCTGGAGGCCGGGGTCGTCACGCCGTCCGGCGATGTGGCCCGGGCACTCGAACTCGCCGACGGGGAAAGCGCGGTGCTCCGGCGCCGGCTCGTGCTGCTCGACGACGCGCCCGTCGAGATCGTCACATCCCACTACCCGGGCCGCATCGCGGAGGGCACCCCGCTGGCCGGGCCCGGGAAGATCCCCGGCGGCGCCGTCACCTTCCTGGCCGAGCTGGGGTACCTGGCGAAGAAGGTGGAGGAGGGGGTCGGTTGCAGGATGCCCACAGCCGACGAACGTGCCCTCCTCCGTCTCGGCGAGCACGAGCCCGTGCTGGTCGTGTCGCGGCTCGTACTCGCCGACGGCGACGTTCCGACGGAAGTGTGCGAGATGGTGATGAACGCGCGGAACCGAACGGTGCGTTACCGGATGCGGATCGGCTGAACATGACGCGCTGGAAGGACCCGCGTCCCGCCCATCAGCAGATTGCGGCCCGTATCAGGGACCAGATCATGTCCGGGCGCCTGGAGCCCGCGAGCAAGCTGCCCTCCACGCAGCAGCTCATGGACGAGTACGGCGTGGTCGGCACGACGGTGCAGAAGGCGTTGCGGTTGCTCAAGGCCGAGGGCATCGTCGTCGGCCGGCCCGGCAAGGGCGTCTTCGTCCGCGAGGAGCCGAACCACGTCATCGAGCCCGCGTCCTCCATGCCGCCTTCCGCTCCCGGCGCGCCCTACTGGTGGACCCGGCACGCGGCCGCGCGGGAGCGCACGGGGACGAACCGGATCTTGGAGGTGTCGGACGTCCCGGCGCCCGACGACGTCGCGGCCGCCCTGGAGCTGCCGCGCGGCGCGCGGACCGTGCTCCGCAAGCGCCTCATGCTGCTCGACGACGAACCGGCCGAACTCGTGCACTCGTACTACCCGGCGGACCTCGCGCGGGGCACCCGTCTCGCCGACCGGCGCCGCATCCCCGGAGGCAGCCCCACGCTGCTTACCGAAATCGGGGTCCCGCCGGGCGAGTTCGTCGACCGGGTGTCCGTCCGGCCGCCCACCTCCGAGGAGTTCGTCGCTCTCGAACTCCCCGGTGAGGTGCCCGTCCTGCGGATCTTCCGCGTCGTCCGCTCCGATCACGGGCGGCCGATCGAGGTGACGGTCATGGTCAAAGCGGGGCACCTGTACGAGCTGGAGTACCGGCTGCCGGTGGCGGAGTGACGGCGACTGGCGGCGTGGCGGGGGCGTACATCCTCGTGGCGTATCCCTCGGCTCCCTCGGCGAGCGGAACGGCTAGGCCCCGGCCCTGCGTTTAGCGGCCGCCCGTCCGGTGATCGGGTCTCTCGGCCACGGTCCCGTCGGCAGGGCGAGGAGTGCGAGCCCGCAGCCGAGCCACAGCACGCTGGTGAGGGGCAGCGACTCGACGGCCAGCCCGCCGAGCAGGGCGCCCAGGGCGATGGAGACGTTGAACGCGGAGACGTAGAGCGCCGACACGGCTTCCGTCGCCTGGGGCCGGACGTCGAGGATCCAGGTCTGGAGTGTCACCGGGACCGCGCCGTAGCCGAGTCCCCACAGGACGAGGGCTCCCGTGGACAGTGCGGTGTCTGCGGAGGCCAGGGCGAACAGGCCCATGGCCGTGGCCAGGAGTGCGGCCATGGCGCCGATGGTCTGCCGCAGACGTCTCGCGATCAGGGCGCCGGCGGCGAAGTTGCCGCAGATGCCGGCGATGCCGAAGACGAGCAGGAGCAGGCTGGTGCCGCTGTCGCCGACGCCGCGCTCGTGCAGCAGGGGGCGGACGAACGTGTAGGCGATGAAGTGGCCCGTGACGATCAGGAACGTCAGGGCGATGCCCACCCGGACACCGGAGTCGGTGGTGAAAGCCCTCGGCAGGTCACCGAGCCTGAGGGTGCGCTCCGGCGGCAGGTCCGGCAGCAGGCGGACCATGCAGACGAGAGCCAGCAGGCCCAGCAGGCCGACGGCCGCGAACGCGGTGCGCCAGCCGGCGAGGTCGCCGAGGAACGTGCCGGTGGGCACACCGAGGACGGAGGCGGTCTCCACGCCTCCGAAAATCAGGGCGGTCGCCCGGGGGACCTGGTGCTCCGGGACGAGCCGCAGGGCGATGCCTCCGGCGATCGACCAGAAGCCGCCCACGCTGATACCGATCAGGAAGCGGGCGGCGAGGACGAGGGCGAAGTCGGTGGCGAACGCGGACGCGAGGTTCGCCGCTCCCACGAGCCCGACGAGAAGGACCAGCACCAGACGGCGGTCGAAACGGCCGGTCGCCACGGTGACCAGGGGCGCCGAGACCGCGGCGACCAGCCCCGGGACGGTCACCATGAGCCCGGCCGTGCCCGCGGACACCTCCAGGTCGCTGCCCACCGGGGTGAGCAGCCCCACGGGAAGCAGCTCGGAGGTCATCAACGAGAAGATGCCCAGCGCCACGGCGAGGACGGCGAGCCATCCCTTGAGCGGTGAACGCTCCCCCGCGCCGGGCGGATTGTCGACGGTGGAGGTCATGACGGTGTCGGCCGTCCTTTCTGGGGTGGGAGCGGGGCCGGGCGGACACGCCACGGGCGGTGGCCGGCCTCGCGGCGGCCACCGCCCGTGGTGAGGAAGGGGAGCCGGAGGGGCGTCCGGCGGAAGGGTTACTCGGTTCCCGGGGTCTTGCGGGTGGTGACGTTCATCCGGTTCCAGACGTTGACCGTGAAAATGAGCGCGATGAGCTGGGCCAGCTCCTGCTCCTCGAAGTGCCGGGCGGCCTCCTCGTACACGGCGTCCGGGACCCCGTCGGGCAGCCGGGTGATCGCCTCGGTCAGGGCGAGGGCGGCGCGCTCCTTGGCCGTGTAGAGGCTGGACTCCTCCCAGCCGGAGAGCTGGTAGATGCGGCTCTCGCTCTCGCCCGCCTTGCGGGCGTCACCCGTGTGGTACTCGATGCAGTACGTGCACCGGTTGATCTGCGACGCGCGGATCTGGACGAGTTCGAGCAGCACCGGGTCGAGGCCCTGGCGGGCGGCGGCGTCCAGGGCGAGGACGGCTTTGTAGACCTTGGGAGCGACGGTGCCGAAGTTCATGCGCTGGGGAATCGTGACTGCTGTCATGCCCTGAACACTAGGTGCGGATTAGCCCATCGGTATGGTGCATTCTTGTGGCGAATCACTGGGGCAATGCGGTCGTGTCGGGGACGGTGCCCGCGTCGGGGTCGGCGTCCGCGTCGGGGGCAGGGGCCGACTTCCATCTGGAGCTCACCGGAGAAGGCACCCTGCGCGAGCAGGTGATGCGCGCCATCCGTGACGCCATCGGCTCCGGCCGCCTGGCGCCCGGCGCCCGGCTGCCTCCGTACCGGAGCCTCGCGAGGGATCTCGGCATCGCCCTCAACACCGTCGGGGAGGCGTACGGCGAACTGGTCGCGGAGGGCTGGCTCACGGCACGCCAAGGGTCGGGTACGTACGTCGCCCGGCGCAGCACGCCGTTGCCGCCGGACCGCTCGCGGCGGTCGGCCCCGCGGTTCCGCCGGCCCGCCTACGACCTGATGCCGACCTCGCCGGACGCCGCCGCGTTCCCCCGGGCGGCCTGGCAGACCTCGGCCCGGCGCGCGCTGAACGCGGCGCCCAACGAGGCGTTCGGCGTGGGCGACCCGCAGGGCCGTATCGAACTGCGCGTCGCGCTCACGGAGTACCTGGCCAGGGCCCGGGGTGTGCGCACCGCACCGCACCGGATCATCGTCTGCGCGGGATTCGCGCACGCCCTGAGCATGCTCGGCCGTGTGCTCCAAGGTGAGGTGGCGGTCGAGTCGTACGGACTGGACTTCCACCGGTCACTGCTGGCCGAGGCCGGGCGGCGTACCGTCCCGCTGACCGTGGACGGGCAGGGAGCCGTGATCGACGAACTGCCGGCGACGGGCGCGCGGGCGGTGCTGCTCACCCCCGCCCACCAGTTCCCCACCGGGGGACCGCTGCATCCCGCACGCAGAGCCGCCGTGATCGACTGGGCCCGGGCCCACGGAGGGCTGGTGATCGAGGACGACTACGACGGCGAGTTCCGCTACGACCGCCAACCGGTCGGTGCCGTGCAGGGACTGGACCCCGACCGCGTCGTGTACGTCGGGTCGGTCGGCAAGAGTCTCTCGCCGGCGCTGCGCATCGGCTGGATGGCCGTGCCGGATCACCTGGTGGACGACATCCTCGCGGTCAAGGGATCCCGCGAACTGTGGACCGGGGTCCCCGACCAGCTCACCCTCGCCGACTTCGTCGGCTGTGGCGCCTACGACCGGCACCTGCGCCGGATGCGGCTGACGTACCGGCGCCGCCGCGACCGGCTCGTCGCCGTCCTGAGGGCGAAGGCCCCCCACATCGGGATCGCCGGCATCGCCGCCGGGCTGCACGCCGTGCTCGATCTTCCGCCCGGCACCGAACCGGCAGCGGTCCGAGCGGCCTCCCGCCAGGGCCTCGCCCTCGCCGGCCTCGCTCCCTACCGCCACCCCGACAGCGGCATGCCGCCGCGGGACGGCCTCGTCATCGGCTACGGCACGCCGCCCGATCACGCCTTCGAGGGCGCCTTGGAGGCCCTGTGCCTCGCCCTGCCGGATCCGGAGTGATCCCGAACAGCTGGAAAGAGTCGAGCGGTTCGGAGCGGAGGTCTCCGGAGCGGGGGTCCGTTCCTCCCGCGCGGGGCACCCGCCAGGCGCCCGCCCGAAGCCGGGCGCGTCACCCCCGGAGCCGGCCGTGTCCTAGGAGCATGTCGTGCCCTCCTTCGGCACCCTCCCCTCCAGCAGGTAGGCGTCGACCAGGCGCGTCATGCAGGCGTTGCCGCTGTTGTACGCGCCGTGGCCCTCGCCGCGGTAGGTGACGTTGACGCCGACGCCCTTGCCGAGGCGTTCGGTCATGGCGCGGGCGCCCTCGTAGGGGGTGGCGGGGTCGCCGGTGTTGCCGATGACGACGATGGGGGCCGAGCCGTCAGCGTGGACGTCAGGGGTCTTCCAGGTGCCCTTGACGGGCCAGTCGGTGCACTGGAGGAGGGCCCAGGCGGCGGATTCGCCGAAGACCGGGGAGGCGGTGCGGAAGGCCGGGAGGTGGGAGGTGATGTCGTCGGCGGTGTAGCGCTGTTGGGCGTCGGCGCAGGTGACGGCGCGGTTGGCGGCCTGGAGGTTGCTGTACCGGCCGTCGGGGGAGCGGCCCGCCAGGGAGTCGGAGAGGAGCTGGAGGGTGGTGCCGGTGCCCTTTTCGGTGGCCTCGCGGAGGCCGGCGGTGAGGTATTTCCAGGTGTCCTCGGCGTAGAGGGCGGCGGCGATGCCGTTCACCGCCTGGTCCTGGGTGAGGGGGCGGCCCTTCCGCGCGGTGGGCAGGGGATGGGCGTCGAGGCGCTTCAAGAGCGTGGTGACGCTCTCCTGGGTGGGGCAGGAGCTGGCCGCGGCGCCCTTGGCGCAGCCCTTGAGGTAGTCGCCGAGGGCCAGTTGGAAGCCCTTGGCCTGGGCCTGGGCGCCCTCGACGGGATCCTGCGAGGGGTCCACGACGGCGTCGAGGACGGCACGGCCGACGCGCTGGGGAAACAAGTGGGCGTAGACACCGCCCAGTTCCGTACCGTACGAGATGCCGAAGTAGTGCAGCTTGTCGTCGCCCAGGGCGGCGCGCAGCCGGTCCAGGTCGCGGGCGGCGTCGGTGGTGCCCACGTGCGGGAGGACCTTGCCCGAATTGCGGTCGCAGGCCTGGACGTAGCGCTTGTTCTGGGCGAGGGCCGCGGTGAGCTCGGCCGCGTCGTCGGGCGTCGCGTCCGTCGCCTCGGCGGCGTCCAGCTCACGGTCGCCGAGGCAGCGGACGCCCGCGCTCTCGCCGACCCCGCGCGGGTCGAAGCTCACCAGGTCGTACCGGGCGTGCAGCCCGGCGTAGCTCTTGGCCAGCTCGGGGAGCGTCGCCACCCCGGAGCCGCCCGGACCGCCGAAGTTGAAGACGAGCGAGCCGATGCGGTGCTCGGTGTCCGTGGCCCGGGACCGGATCAGGGCGAGCCCGATCGTCGGGCCGTCCGGTTTCGCGTAGTCCAGCGGTACGGGCAGGGTCGTGCACTCCCAGCCCTTGCCGGGGGCCTTGCCGCCGCCCTGGATCGCCGTGGGCGCGGCGCAGGGCTTCCAGCCGCGTGCGGAGACGCCGCGGCTCGCCCCGTCCTTTCCGCTGTCGCCGTCGCGCCCGGACCCGCCCCCGTCACCGGCGCCGCAGCCGGCGGCGGCGAGGACGAGCGCGAGGGCGGCGCCTGCGAGGGCGAGGGCCCTCGGCCGTGATGGACTCATGCCACGACTGTACGGCCGGGGTCGGACGGCGCGGGCCGGAACACCCCCGGTCTCCGGGGCTTCTCAGGGGCGTTCCAGGGTCGTCTCGGGGGCGCGTCCCACCCGTACTCCGCGCGCCTCACGGTCTGCGCGGCGCGACCTCGGGGGGGATGGCGCGCACCGGACGCTCGGACCCGGGCCCGTACCCCGTCCGGAAATCGTCGGGAGCCGGCGCCGACGCGTCGCCCGAGGGCCGCGGCGTCGACGGGGTCGGCGGTACGGGGTTGCCGTCCGGCCCGACCAGGGGCGCGGACTGTGTCTGCCAGAGCGCCACCAGCGCGGCCAGTAACGCCGTGACGGCCAGGGCGCCGGTGAACCGCCGCGCGTGCCGGCCGGGCTCCGGATCCGGCGCTGGCCCCGAGGGCTCGTCCCGCATGCCACCCCTCCTCTCGCCCGTGGACGGCCGGCCCGTGCGGGCGGCCGTGCCGCCCCCTCGGCGCAGGGCCCCCGCGACCCGTGTGCGGGCGATGGTAGTGCGGGCCACTGACATTCGAGAGAGCGGAATTCGCCGTACGGTGTGATCTGCTATGGGTGCTATGAGCACACCGTGCCGCGCCCCGGCACAGTACCGTCCAGGAGATAGGCGTCGACGGCCTTCTTGACACAGGAATTGCCGCTGTCGTAGGCCCCGTGGCCCTGCCCCCGGTACGTCATCTCGACGCCGACCCCGTCGCCCAGCGCTCGCGCCATCCTCCGCGCTCCCTCGTAAGGGGTGGCCGGGTCACCGGTGTTGCCGACCACGAGGATGGGTGCCGCGCCCTTGGCGGTCACGTCGGGCGTCCGCCACTCGCCCTTCACCGGCCAGCCGGTGCACTGCGTCAACCCCCAGGCCATGAACGGGCCGAACACCGGGGACGCCTTCCGGAACCGGGGCACCTGTTCGGCGATCTCGGCGGCCGTGTAGCGCTGGGAGAAGTCCGCGCAGGTGATCGCCGTCAGCGAGGCCTGGAGTGAGCTGTAATGCCCGTCCTGGCCGCGGCCGTTCATGGCGTCGCCGAGCGCCATCAAAATCTTCCCGTCGCCGTTCTCGGCGTCCTCCAGGCCCTCGGTGAGGTAGTCCCAGAACTCCTTGGAGTACAGCGACTGGGCGATGCCGGTGGTCGCGAGCGACTGGGTGAGCCGCCGCCCCTCCCCGCCGGGCACCGGATGCTCGCCGAGCCGGTCCAGGAGGGACACGATCTGCTTCTCGGTAGGGCAGTTGTCGTGCGTCGCGGCGCACGCGGTGAGGTAGTTGCCGAGGGCGAGCTCGAAGCCCCGGGCCTGGGCCAGCGCGCTCTCCACGGGGTCGGTCGTGGGGTCGACGACGGCGTCGAACAGGGCCCGTCCCACCTTCTTCGGGAACAAGTGGGCGTACACCCCGCCCAGTTCGGTGCCGTACGAGACGCCGAAGTAGTGCAGCTTGTCGTCCCCCAGGGCCTGACGCATCAGGTCCATGTCCCGGGCGGCGTTGGCCGTCCCCACGTACGGGAGGACCTTCGCGGAGTGCCGCCGGCACCCCTCCGCGTACTTCTCCACCCGCTCGACCAGGGCCTTCTGCTCGTCGATGGTGCGCGGCGTCGAACCGGCCGCGTAGTACGCGTCGAGCTCCTTGTCGTCCAGGCACGTCACCCCGCCGCTGCGGCCCACTCCGCGCGGGTCGAAGCTCACCAGGTCGTAACGGCGGCGCAGGTCCCGGTAGTCCTCGGCGAAGGCCGGCAGGGTGGCCACACCGGAGCCGCCCGGGCCGCCGAAGTTGAAGACCAGGGAACCGATGCGGTGGGCGGGGTCCGTGGCCCGGGCCCGGATCAGCGCGATGCCCAGGGTGTCGCCGTCCGGGTGCGCGTGGTCGAGGGGCACGCGCAGGGTCGCGCACTCCCACTCGTCCCCCGGGGCCCGGGCCGGAACGCCCTCCTTGCTGCTCGGCGCAGGGCAGGACTTCCACTGCAAGGAGGGGCGGGGCGGCGCGGCCGAGCCGGGCGCGCCCTGCGCGGCGGCACCCTTGTCCCCGCCGGTGCACCCCGCCGCGGCCAGCATTCCGGCGGCGAGCAGGCACCCGGCCCGTACGCGTCTGGACACCGCTGCTCCCGGGGTCGGAGGGACGGACGCGTTCATCCTCCGGGCGGGCGACGGGGATGCGCGCGCAGTGCGGGGCGTACGGGTGGAAACGGGGGCGCGCGGGCGGCGGGGTGC
>NZ_JBPQTX010000197.1:0-13412 GCF_051386555.1 Streptomyces sp. URMC 126 | reverse complement strand
GACGCGGGCCCGGCCGGCCGGGGGCGCGCCGTTCGGGCCGTGGGCGGCCGGGCCCGCGTCGCCGGGCCGGCGACGCGCGGCGCCCGCCGGCCGGGCTCCGCTCGGGCGCCGACCCGTCGGGTCGGCGAAGCCGCCCCCCGCCGCGCCCGCGCCGCGCGCCAGCACGCCGCGTACCGCCGACGGCAGGTCCGGGGCCCAGCACCCGGCCCGCGCCACCTCCTCCAGCCGCGTCGCCCGGGTCGGGACGAGGACGCCGGAGGCGCCGGCCGCCGCCGCGGCCTCCATGTCGCTGCCGATGTCGCCGATGACGACGCAGTCCTCGGGGTCGACGCCCAGCGCGCGGGCGGCCGTGAGGACCAGCCCCGGGGCGGGCTTGCGGCACGGACAGCCGTCGTGCGGGCCGTGCGGGCAGACCGCCCACACGTCGAACCGGCCCAGCAGCCGCTCCACCCGCGCGTTCACCCGGTCCACCTGGGAGAGCGTCAGCAGACCGCGGGCCACCCCCGACTGGTTGCTGATCACCCCGAGGGGCACGCCCAGCCGCCGCAGCAGGGACACCGCCTGCCGGGCGCCCGGGGCCGGGACCACCCGGGCCGGGTCGCCGTTGTAGGGCACGTCGCGGACCAGCGTGCCGTCCCGGTCGAACAGCACGGCGGCCGGGAGCCGGCGGGCCGTCACGGCCGCACCCCCTTGCGCGGGGCGGTCCGTACCGTCACGGGGACGACGCGCGGGCCGTGCGCCGCCCGCGGCACCGGCCGGACGCCCCGGTGCCGCCAGGTGCCGCGCAGCCGGTGGCAGACCGCCAGCGGCGGGATGACCGCGCTGGTCGCCAGCATCGCCGCCACCTCGGGCGCGGTCCGGGGGCCCGGCGCGATCCGCGCCCAGGCGAACTCGGCCGTGCCCAGCGCCCAGCCGACGGCCGCCGCCGCGCCCGCGCCCGGGTGGCCGGACAGGGCGAGCGCCGCCGCCAGCGTCCCGGCCGCCGTCACCACCGCGTGCCCGCGCAGTCGTCCGCGCGGCGCGCCCGCACGCTCCCACCAGTCGGAGCCGTGCAGCCGCAGCATCAGCGCGTCGTCGGCGTTGCCCGCCTGGGTGCGCACGGACACCCAGGGGCCCGCCGGCCGTACCGGGTGCCGGGTGGTCCGGGTGCCGCGCTCCAGCCGCCGGCCGGTCGCCAGGACGCGCAGCGCCAGGTCGGCGTCCTCCCGGAAGGCGCGCGGGAAGCGCTCGTCGAAGCCGCCCACCGCGTCCAGGACGGCGGTGCGGTACGCCATGTCGGCCGTGGCCCACCGGGCGTCCGCCAGTCCGGCGGTGTTGCGCTCCCAGTCGGTGGGGCGCCGCCCGGACGGCAGCGGCACCTCGATGACGCCCTGCACGCCGGCCACGTCGGGACCGGCCCGCAGCAGGTCGCCCGCCAGGTCGTCGCGCCACGCGGGCCCCACCTGGACGTCGTCGTCGAGGAAGACCACCCAGGGGCTGTCCACCGCCCGCAGGCCGGTGTTGCGGGCGGCGGCCGGCCCCCGGCCGCCGGCGCTCAGCACCGACGCGCGGGGTCGCAGCGTCCCGAGGGCCGCCAGCGGCAGCGGCGGCCGGGCGTGCCGCGGGCCCCGGCGGTCGTCGACGACGACCACCTCGCGGGGCTCGGGGCCGGCCGACGACGCCAGCGCGTCGAGGCAGTCGGCGAGGCAGGGCCGCCCGAGGGTGGGGATCACCACCGCGTAGGAGAAGGAACTCGCGGTTCCGGGTGCGGAGTTCATGCCGACGCCCTCCCTCCGGCGTACGCCCCGCCGCGCCGGACCGCGTACGGCCCGATGGCGAGCAGGTCCACGGGCGCCGAGCCGAAGCACTCCAGCGCGTCGCGCGGGTCGTCGACCATCGGCCGGCCGGCCGTGTTCAGGCTGGTGTTGACGACGACGGGCAGTCCGGTCCGCCGCTCGAACTCGGCGAGCATGCGGGCCACCAGCGGCTCCCGCCGCGGTTCCACGGTCTGGATGCGGGCCGTGCCGTCCACGTGCACGACCGCCGGGATGCGGTCCCGCCACGGCCGGGCCACGCCGTGCACGAACAGCATGTACGGGCTGGGCAGCGGCCCTTCGAAGATCTCTGCGGCCCGGTCGGCGAGGACCATCGGCGCCACCGGCCGGAACTCCTCGCGCCCCTTGACGTGGTTGAGCCGCTCCAGGTTCTCGGCCCGGCCCGGGTGGGCCATCAGGGACCGGTGGCCGAGCGCCCGGGGGCCGTACTCGCTGCGGCCCTGGAACCAGGCGACGATCCCGTCCGCGGCCAGCGTCTCGGCCACCGCCGCCGCGATGTCCGGCGGACGCTCGTACGGCACCCGGGCCCGCTCCAGCCACTCGCGCAGCTCCTCGTCGGACCAGCCGCGGCCCAGGTCGGCGCCGTCCATGGGCGCGGTGGGCGCGCCGCCGTCCGCCGCGAGCTGGAGCGCGGCGCCCAGCGCGGTGCCCGCGTCGCCGGCGGCGGGCTGCACCCACACCCGGCGGAACGGGCCCTCCACGGCGATCCGGGAGTTGGCGACGCAGTTGAGGGCCACGCCGCCGGCCATGGCGAGCGACTCGGCGCCGGTGCGGCCGTGCAGCCAGCGCGCCAGGTCCAGGAGCAGCTCCTCCAGGCACTGCTGGGTACTGGCGGCGAGGTCGGCGTGGTCCTGCGTCCACTCCTGGCCGGGCGCGCGCGGCTCGGTGAGCGCCGCCCACGGCACCGCGCTCGCCCGGAACCCGCCGTCCTCCGTGGCGTGCAGGTACTTCCGCACCTCCGTCAGGAAGCGCGGCTTCCCGTACGCCGCGAGGGCCATCACCTTGTACTCGTCGCTGCTGCGCAGGAAGCCCAGGTGCTCGGTGAGCTCCTCGTAGACCAGGCCCAGGGACTGCGGCAGCCGCTGGGCGGCCAGCACCTCCAGGTCGCCGCCGGTGTAGCGGCCGGCCAGGTGGGAGGCACACTCGCCGCGCCCGTCGAGGACGAGGACCGCGCTGTCGGCGTGCGGCGCCGCGAGCCCGGCGGACGCGGCGTGCGCCACGTGGTGGGCGACGAACCGGACGCGCGCCGGGTCCAGGCCGGGCAGGGCGTCGGCGAGGAAGTTCGGCGCCTCGCGGGCGTAGGTCTGCCGCAGGTGGTCCCACGGGTCGTCCAGGCCCAGCTCGGCGGCGGGCAGGGCGAGCGCCGGGTCGTAGGAGTAGGCGACGGCGTCCAGGTCGCCGGGGCTCAGCCCGGCGTGCTCCAGGCACCACCGGGCGGAGAGCACCGGCAGTTCCCAGGCCGCGAACGGCACCGGCCGCTTGCCGTGCTTGCGCCGGGAGAACCGCTCCTCCTCGGCGGCGGCGACGATCCGCCCGTCGGCGACCAGCGCCGCGGCCGGGTCGTGGAAGAGGGCGTTGATACCGAGGATGCGCATGCCGTGCTCCGTCTCTCGTCGGGGTCCGGACGCCGGGACTTCGCGGGGGCCGGGGGGTTACGTGGAGGGGGCCGAGGGGGCCGTCCGCGCGAACCACTCCACGGTCCGCTTCAGGCCCTCCGCGCAGTCCACGCGGGGCGACCAGCCGAGGAGGCGGCGGGCCAGCGTGGTGTCGGGACGGCGCTTGCCGGGGTCGTCGACCGGCCGGTCGACGAACTCGATCACCGAGGCGGAGCCTGTCAAGTCCACGATGAAGCGCGCGAGTTCGAGGACGGTGGTCTCGTCCGTGCCGCCGATGTTGACCGGGCCCGGGTGGCCGCGGGCGGCGAGCGCCAGGATGCCGTCCACCGTGTCGTCGATATAGGTCAGGGACCGCGTCTGGCTGCCGTCGCCCGCCACCGTCAGCGGCTCCCCGTCCAGCGCCTGCCGGATGAAGTTGGGCACCGCCCGCCCGTCGTCGGCCCGCATCCGGGGGCCGTAGGTGTTGAAGAGGCGGACGATGGCGGTGTCCGTGCCGTGGGTGCGCCGGTAGGCGGCGACCAGGGCCTCGGCGTAGCGCTTGGACTCGTCGTAGACGCTGCGCGGGCCGATCGGGTTGACGTTGCCCCAGTAGTCCTCGCGCTGGGGGTGTTCGAGCGGGTCGCCGTACACCTCGGAGGTGGAGGTCAGCAGGAAGCGGGCGGCGTTGCGGCGGGCGAGCTCCAGGGCCGCCCGGGTGCCGTTGCTGCCCACCTCCATCGTCTGGATCGGCAGCCGCAGGTAGTCGACGGGCGAGGCCGGACACGCGAGGTGCAGGACCAGGTCCACCGGGCCGGGGACGGCGGCCAGGGCGGCCGGGTCCGACACGTCGGCGCGGACGAAGGAGAACCGCGGATCCCCTTCCAGATGGGCGATGTTGTCGCGCGATCCCGTGGCGAGGTTGTCCACGCAGCACACCTCGGTGCCCTCGGCCAGCAGCCGTTCGCACAGGTGGGATCCGACGAAACCCGCTCCTCCGGTGATCACCGCACGGGTCCAGCGTCGTTCGTCCATGATCTCACTCCTTCGCGTACGGGCACCGGATCCCGGTGCGGTACGGCCCTCCGGTACGGGACCGGTCGACGTCGTCCCGCTCGGGAGGGCTGCCGCGGCATCGGACCGTCCGGTGACCGGGGCCCGGGGACGACGCGGAATGGAGTTCTGCTTCTGCTCTGCGGCCGGCCGCGGAAGGGGCCGGCGGGGGGGCGGTCACCCGGCCCGGGGGTTCACCCGGGGCTCGCGGCCGTGACCCGCCGTAGCGAATGCGTCTCGGCAAGAAGCGTCGCACAGCCCCGCCGGTTGGGCCACTTGGGGCAGCTCCGGGGCGGGCGTGCACCCGTTGGCACCAGCCCGCCCCATCCGTTTCGGTTTGCCCGCCCGGGGCAGGCGGGTGAGCCTGAGGAGGTGATCGGCGCCGTACGGACGCCGGCCCTCCGGGCGGTCGCGTCGGCGGCGGGAACCGCGGCACGCGGGACGGCCCGGCCGACGGCCGCGGCGACGAGCCATCGACCAGGAAGGACGTGCGCGTGCCCGCTCAACCCGAGTCAGGCCGGACCGACGACCCGGCGGCGCAGGACGCCAAGGACCGACAGCTGGAGCGGTTCCGTGCCGCTCCCGCGCACGACGCGCTCACCACCGACCAGGGCGTGCGCGTCGACGACACCGACAACGCGCTGCGGGCCGGACGCCGCGGCCCCACACTGCTGGAGGACTTCCACAACCGGGAGAAGATCACCCACTTCGACCACGAGCGGATCCCGGAGCGCGTGGTGCACGCCCGGGGCGCCGGCGCCTACGGCTACTTCGAGCCGTACCAGTCGCTGAGCGAGTACACCTGCGCCGACTTCCTCGCCGAGGCCGGCCGCCGGACGCCCGTCTTCGTCCGCTTCTCGACGGTGCAGGGGCCGCGCGGCTCCGCCGACACCGTGCGGGACGTCCGCGGGTTCGCCACCAAGTTCTACACCCGCGAGGGCAACTACGACCTGGTCGGCAACAACATGCCGGTCTTCTTCATCCAGGACGCCATCAAGTTCCCGGACTTCGTGCACGCGGTGAAGATGGAGCCGCACAACGAAATCCCCACCGGCGCCTCGGCCCACGACACGTTCTGGGACTTCTGCTCGCTCCAGCCCGAATCCACCCACATGCTGATGTGGCTGATGTCGGACCGGGCCATCCCGCGCAGCTACCGGATGATGCAGGGCTTCGGCGTGCACACCTTCCGCTTCGTCACCGCGGACGGCCGGGGCACGTTCGTGAAGTTCCACTGGAAGCCCAAGCTGGGCGTCCACTCCTTGGTGTGGGACGAGACGCAGATCATCGCGGGCCGCGACCCCGACTTCAACCGCCGGGACCTCTGGGACTCCATCGAGGCCGGCGAGTACCCGGAGTGGGAGCTCGGCGTCCAGCTGGTGCCCGAGGAGAACGAGTTCGACTTCGACTTCGACCTCCTCGACGCCACGAAGATCATCCCGGAGGAGCAGGTGCCGGTCCGCCCGATCGGCCGCATGGTGCTCAACCGGAACCCGCAGAACTTCTTCGCCGAGACCGAGCAGGTCGCCTTCCACACGGCGAACGTCGTGCCCGGCATCGACTTCACCAACGACCCGCTGCTCCAGGGCCGGAACTTCTCCTACCTGGACACCCAGCTGATCCGGCTCGGCGGCCCCAACTTCAGCCAGCTGCCGGTCAACCGGCCGATCGCCGACGTCCACCACAACCACCGCGACGGCTACGGCCAGCAGGTCATCCACCCCGGGACCAACTACTTCCCGAACTCCCTCGGCGGCGGCTGCCCGGCGCACGCGGGCGCGGGCGGCGGGGCCGGCGTCTTCCGGCACTACGCCGAACGGGTGGACGGCGAGAAGATCCGGGTGCGCAGCGAGAGCTTCCAGGACCACTACAGCCAGGCGACGCTGTTCTGGAACAGCATGGCGGACTGGGAGAAGCGGCACATCGTCGAGGCGTTCCGCTTCGAGCTGGGCAAGGTCATGTCCATCGAGGTGCGCGAGCGGATGGTCGGGAACCTCGTCAACGTCGACGCGGACCTGGCCACCCTGGTGGCCGACGGCCTCGGCCTGCCCGCGCCGGCACCCGCCGGGAACGCCGGGAACGGGAACGCCGGAAAGCCGGCCACCGCCGCGTCCCCCGCCCTCAGCCAGGAGAACCTGATGGGCGAGGGCATCCGCACCCGCAAGATCGCCGTGCTCGTGGCGGACGGCACGGACGCCGGGCAGGTCGCCGCCGCCCGTGGCCGGCTGGTCGCGCACGGCGCGATCGTGGAGGTGCTCGCCGCCCGCGACGGCTCCGTCCGGGGCGCCGGGGGCGAAGTCCTCGACGTCGACCGGGCGATGCCCACCATGGCGTCCGTCCTCTACGACGCGGTGCTCGTGCCGGGCGGCCCGCAGGCGGTGCCGGTACTGGCCGCCGACCCCGCGGCCGTACGGTTCGTCGAGGAGGCGTACCGGCACGGCAAGCCGCTCGCGGTCTTCGGCGACGCCACCCGCCTGCTGACGGCGGCCCGGCTGCCCGAGGACGTCGTCCTCGGCGAATCGGCGCCCTCCTACGGCGTGTTCACCGGCGACGGCACCGCCTCGGTCGAGGACGTCGCCGACGCCTTCGCCGCCGCGATCGCGCTGCACCGCTTCCCGCGCCGCCCGGGCCTGCTCAACTGAGCCCGGAGGAGCGCACGGTGCACGCCGACGACGACCGGCGCACGGTACGGGCGCTGCTGGACGCGCACGGCCGCACCTACGCCGAGGAGGCGGGCATCCGGCTGCGGGACACCCCGCAGCCGCTGTACCGCCTCCTCGTCCTGGCCTGCCTGCTCAGCGCCCGGATCCGGGCGTCCGTCGCCGTGGCCACGGCCCGCGCCCTGGCCGACGCCGGCCTCAAGGACCCGCGCCGGATGGCCGGCGCGACCTGGCAGCGGCGCGTCGACGCGCTCGGCGCGGGCGGCTACCGCCGCTACGACGAGCGCACCGCCACCCAACTGGGCGACGGCGCGGAACTGCTGCTCGACCGGTACGGCGGCGACGTCCGCCGGATGCGCGCCGCCGCCGACGGTGACCCCGGCCGCCTCCCGGAGATCCTCCAGGAGGTCCCCGGCCTGGGCCCGGCCGGCGCGAGCATCTTCCTCCGCGAGGTCCAGGGCGTCTGGCCGGAACTCCTGCCCTACCTGGACGACAAGGCCCTCCAGGGCGCCGCCCGCCTCGGCCTCCCGCGCCGCCCCGACGCGCTCGCCCGGCTCGTCGACCCGGAGGAGACCCCGGCCCTGGCCGCCGCCCTCGTCCGCGCCGCGCTCGACCGGGCGGTGGTGGAGGACGTGCGGCGGCGGGCGGGGGAGTGAGGGGGGCGCGAGGTGCCGACGGCGCCAGGTCAGAGACGCGCGCCGTCCCTCAGCCGCTCCGGGCCGGCGCCCGCCGGAACGTCCGCTTCCGCCGGTCCGTCCAGGGGACGCCGCAGCGAGGACCGGCCCGCGCGCCACGCCTCCAGCACGTGGCGGTCGAACCGCCCCTCGATCCACTGCGTGGCGGTGACGCCGAACTCCACGTCCACCGCCAACTCCGGCTCCTGCCGCAGCAGTCCGCCGACGACGTCACGCCGCACCACTTGCTCGTGCACCGCGTCCGCCTCCACGTGCTCGGCGTAGAAACGGACGGCGGCGGGGCCCGCCCCCAGCCGTTCCATGGCCCGGACCAGTCGCCGGGAGCCCGGCGGCGAGGTGCACTCCAGCGTCGCGAAGTGGCCGACCAGGCAGCCGCGCAGGGCCCGGTGCAGGCCGAAGAGCGACATCAGGTTGCCGGTGGCCAGGGTGGCCGCCGGCACGGCGTCCACGTAGCGGCCGTACGTGTCGTCCAGGCCCAGGTCCCGCATCAGGTCCGCGAACAGCTTCGCGTGCACCCGGTCGGCGCGCCCCGCGCCGAACTCGTCGTACTCCACCGCCACCAGACCGGCCTTGGCCGGGCCCGTGAGGCGGGGGATGGCCCAGGCGTGCGGATCGGCTTCCTTCAGCTGGTAGACGGAGCGGTGGGCCGCGTACTCGCGCAGCTGCCACCACTCGCCGCTGTCGCGCAGGAAGTACGAGGCGCCGTCCGCGTCACCGTCGTCCGCCGGCTCCGTGACCAGCTCGGACAGGGCGGCGTCGACGCCCTCCCCGGGCGGCGCGTCGGCCCGCAGGGCCGCCAGGAAGGCGCTTTCGAGCACCGCCCGCAGCCGCAGGACGCGCGGGTCCCACTCCCAGGCGTCGGACACCCCCGGCAGGCCGCGGTAGTGCAGCTCGTAGCAGAGGTGGAGGGCCAGCTGGACGTCCTCGCCGTAGGGGTCGGCCGCCGCCACGGCGGGCGCGCCGGGCAGCGGGTCCATGCCGTCGCCCGGGTCGCGGCCGAAGAGTTCCAGGAGCGCGCCGGACAGTTCGCCGCGCGCGGCCGGACAGTGCATCGTGAGCCTCCGTTGTCCGCAGGGTTCGCGGGAGGAACGGTTACCCGGAGCCCGCCTCGTCAGGCCCGCCGATCCGGCCGGCCCCGTCACGTCCGCCGCTCCCGCCTGCCCCGTCATGTCCGGGGCCTGCGCCGACGGCGGTGACTGGTGTCGCACCAGGGGAACTCCTCGCTGCGCCGGCAGGTGCAGAGGGCCACCATCGGACGGTCGGAGCGCACGATCGAGCCGTCCTCCATCACCACCTCCACCGGACCCTCGACGAGGAACGGCCCGTTCGGCTCGCGGGAGACCCGGCGGGCCGGCCTCGGTGTCGGCGAGGGGGACAGGTCCTCCTGTGACGTGGGAGGTTCGGGCCACGGCGACGGGCCGGACGCCGCGCGCCCGGAACGCTCGGGTCCGGCACCGGCGGCCGGCGCGCGAACGCCGCCCGCCGGCTCGTCCCGGCCCGCCCGGCCCGGGTCAGCGCGTGTGCCGTCCACGGATCACCACCAGCTCCTCCTTGTCCTGCCCCGCCGCCAGCAGCCCGCGCTCCCGCAGCCAGCCGGCCCGGGCCCGCAGGACCGGCCCGAACGGCACCCACCTGCGGTCCACCACCTCGGCCTCCATACCGGCCCGCCGCAGCAGCTCCAGCGTCCGCTCCTCCCCGCTCAGCGCCGACTGCACCAGCAGCAGCACCCCGGCCGGCCGCAGCAGCGGCGGCGCCTCCGCGCACAGCTGGTCCAGGACCGCCCGGCCGTCGTCGCCCGCGTCCCAGGCGCGCGCGGGCCCCCGCCCCGGGAAGGTGCCGTCGGGGGAGGGGACGTACGGGGGGTTGGCGAGGACGAGGTCGAAGCGCCGGCCGGCGACCGGGGCGAGCAGATCGCCCCGCAGCACCTCCACACGGCACCCGGCGAGCAGCGCGTTCACCCGCGCCGTCCACACCGCCCGGACCGAGGCGTCGACCGCCGTCACCCGGACGCCGCGCCCCCGGCGGGCCGCCCTGACGGCCAGGGCGCCGGTGCCGGTCCCGACGTCGAGCACCCGGGCGCCGGCGGGCAGCGGCTCGCGTTCGAGCGCCTCGGCCAGCAGGAACGAGTCGTGCTGCGGCGCGTACACCCCGGGTGGCCGGACCAGCCGCAGCGGCCGGCGGGCGCGTGCCGTTCCCACGGGGGGCTCCGGGGCGGTACGCACGGTGCGCGGGGTTTCGGCGGCCGTCACAGTTCCCGCAGCGCGGGCAGCAGTTCGTCGGTCGACCATTTCAGAAACGACTCCTGGTGTCCGCCGCCGATCTGGACCAGCGCGATCTCCTCGAACCCGGCCTCGGCGTACGGCCGGACCGCCTCGACGAAGTCCTCCACCTTCGACCCGCAGGGGATGCTCTCCGCGATGTCGTCCTTGGTCACGAACTGTGTCGCGGCGGTGAACCCGCGGTCGTCCCGCAGCTCGGAGTTGACCTTCCAGCCCAGGCCGAACCAGCGGAACTGGTCGTGGGCCCGCTCGATCGCCGCGTCCCGGTCGGTGTCGTAGCAGACGGGCAGCTGTCCGACGCGCGGCTTCCCGGTGCCGCCGTGCCGGTCGAAGGCGTCCAGCAGCTCCTTCTTCGGCTCGGTGGCGATGACCAGGTCGGCCAGGTGCCCGGCCAGCCGGCACGACCGTTCGCCGGACACCGCGATGCCGATCGGCGGCGCGGTCTCCGGCAGGTCCCAGAGCTTGGCGTGCTCGACGTCGTAATGCGGCCCGTGATGGGTGAGGGTGCGGCCCTCGAAGAGGGCCCGGATGATGCCGGTCGCCTCCTCCAGCATCTCCAGCCGGACGTCGGGCGACGGCCAGCCGCCGCCCACCACGTGCTCGTTGAGGTTCTCACCCGACCCCAGCCCCAGCCGGAACCGGCCCTCCGACAGCAACTGCACGGTCGCCGCCTGCTGGGCCACCACGACCGGGTGGTACCGCGTCGTCGGGCAGGTCACATACGTCATCAGCGGGATCCGCGAGGTCGCCTGCGCCGCGGCGCCCAAGAGCGCCCAGGCGTTCGGGGAGTGGCCCTGGGAGGGGAGCCAGGGGAAGAAGTGGTCCGAGGTGACGGAGAAGTCGAAACCCGCCTTCTCGGCGCCCACCACGTGCTCGACCAGTTCCCTCGGCCCGGCCTGCTCGGTCATCATTGTGTAGCCGATGTGCACCATGCACCCCCGAGTGCCCTGAGCGCCGCGGGGGAAACCCGCGGTACCGGCCCGGAGCCGTTCGGCCGTACGGGAGGTGCGCGCGGCCCGCGGGCGCGCGACACTCGGCCGTGAGGGGGGTGGCACACTCCTCGGAAGGAAGGCGCGCGATGAGCGCCAAGGACAAGGCGAAGGCCAAGACCGAGCAGGCCAAGGGCCGGCTGAAGGAGGCCGCCGGGCGCGCGGCCGGCGACCGGCGGACGCAGGCCGAGGGCCGCACCGAGCGGGCCAAGGGAGACGTACGCGAGACGGCGGAGGACGTACGGCGCATCATGAAGAAGTGATCCGGAGGGCGGCGGACCGCCGCCCCCGCGGCGAGATCGTCACCGAGGTCCCGGACGCGCGGCGTCCGGGACCTTCGCGCGCCGGGCGTCCGGGATCTGCGCGCGGGCGGGGCCCGCCGGTCCTCAGGAGCCGGCCGTCTCCCGCACCACGCGGATGGTCCGCAGCTCCGGGTCGGCCGCGTCCGGCAGGTGCATGCCCGCCTCGACCCCGGTCCGCAGGTACTCAAGGACCGGCCCGGTGAGCCGCTCGCCGGGCAGGGCCGTGGGGATGCCCGGCGGGTACGGGGTCACCATCTCGGCGGCGATCCGGCCCTCGGCCCGGTCGTACGCGACGTCCTCGACGGGCCCGAAGTAGGCGTCCCGCGGCGGCAGGGCCTGCTCCATGCGCAGGTCGTCCGGCGACGGCACGGTGACGGCGGGCGCCGGCCGCAGCCTCGGGGCCTCCTCGGAGAGGTCGCGGAGCGCGTCGAGCAGGGTCTGGGCCGTCTTCTCGTCGTCGGCGTGGGTGAGCTGGGCGCTGATCCGCCGGTGGTCGACGAGGTGCAGGTCGATGTGGTGCCGGTCGCGCAGCCAGTCCGCCGCCCGGTAGCCCGTGGTGCCGAGCTCCGCCATGTCGATGATCACGGGCAGCGGGTCCAGGTCCGCCGCCAGGCCCGACCCCGTGAAGTCGGCCCGGTCGTTCACGTGCAGCCCGTCGATCCGCTCGATCCTCTTGCGCACCGAAGCCGCCAGTTCCAGCGTGCGGTCCAGCAGCTCTCGGCCGTGCAGCATCATCTGCCGCCGCCAGCCGTCGATCCCGGCCAGGATGAGGACGGACGGGCTGGTGGTGCCCAGCAGGTCGGCGCGGGACTTCAGGGCGGCCGGGTCGATCAGGTCGCCCTGGAGGTGGAACACCGAGCCCTGCTCCAGACCGCTGCCCATCTTGTGGATGCTGGTCACGCACACGTCGGCGCCGGCGTCCATCGCCCACGCCGGCAGGTCGGGGTGGAACGGGAGGTGGGCGCCCCACGCCTCGTCCACGATCAGCGGGCGCCCCCGCCGGTGGCACACCTCGGCGATGGCCGCCAGGTCCGCGCAGGACCCGTACGGCGTCGGGCTGGTGACCAGCGCGCCGCGCGCGTCCGGATGCTCCGCGAAGGCGCGTTCGAACGCCTCGGCCGACGGCGGATGCGCGAGATGGCGCTCCGCGTCCCACTGCGGCTCCACCCACACCGGGTGGATGCCGGCCAGGATCAGCCCGGCGACCACGGACTTGTGCGCGTCCCGCCCCACCAGCAGCTCCTCGTGCGGGCTGGCGACGGCCAGCATCGCGGCCTTGACCGACAGCGAACTGCCGCAGGTGGTGAAGAACGTGTGCTCGGCGTGGACGGCGTCGGCCATCAGGGCCTCCGCCCGCTCCAGGATCCGTCCGCTGGTGCGCCGGTCGTCCAGGCCGCCGGAGGCCAGGACGTCCGAGCGGAACACGCCGTCGCCCAGCTCCCGCCGGGCGGCCGGATCGGCACCCCTGGCCTGTTTGTGACCGGGCGGGGTGAAGGGCAGCCGGCCGGCCTCGTGGTAGGCGGCGAGTGCTTCCAGGACAGGGGCCTGCGTGTGGTCCATCGGTTCCCTCCGGACGGCCGGCGACGTTCGCCAGGCGTGTGACCCCGATGCCCGCCGGGGAAACCCGGCCCGGCCGGACGACCGGCGCGGCCGCCCGCATCGGTCACCCGGACGGGGGCGTCCACTGGGCCACCAGCGCGAGCAGCCCGGGGAACCGGGCCTCCAGGTCCGCCACCCGCACCTGGCTGCGCCGCTCCAGACCGTACTGGCGCTGCCGGGTGACGCCGGCCTCGCGCAGCGCCTTGAAGTGGTGGGTCAGCGAGGACTTGGGCCGGTCGAGGCCGAACCAGCCGCACGGGTGGTCGAACGCCTCGGACTCCAGCAGCAACTTGCGGACGATGCGCAGCCGCAGCGGATCGCTCAGCGCGCCCAGCACGGTCTCCAGCCGCAGGTCCGCCACATCGGGCTCGGGCAGCGGGGCCGGCGCGTCGGCCGGCTCCGGGGGGACGGCGAAGACGGGGGCGGGGC
>NZ_JBPQTX010000196.1:0-13452 GCF_051386555.1 Streptomyces sp. URMC 126 | reverse complement strand
GTCGAGCCCACCCCGCACGAGCCCCCGCCGGGGCCGACCTGTTGAGCCCCCCACGCGCGAGCCCCCGCCGGCGTCGACCGGCTTTAATAAAAGCACCGCCGATGCTTCTCCCATCCCCTCACCGGCACAGCCGAGTTCGCCAACTCCGAACGGCCCTGAGAACTCAACCCCGGGCTGCGAAAACCGCGAGAGTCGAGTCACTCACTGAATCAGGTCAATGTACGGATGTTCCGGGGAGGCCGGGCAGACATGGAGCTGCAGATCGTAACCCCGGGCGAGGATGACCCTGGTGAAGTTGGCCGGGGGAATTCCCGGGGGCAGGTGCGGCGTGTCGCCGGCCTGGTCCTCGACGGGTTTCCAACTTTCGGTGGCGCCGTCCCATTCGGTCGAGGCGATCGTCAGCAGCGGGACCGCCTCGGTGTCGCAGGCGGGGCAGCGTCGGGGCACGGGGTCGGTGAGACCCCAGCGGCTCCAGCCACCGACCTTCCAGCCGGGAGCGTGGGACAGCTGGTCCATGTAGAGCTCCTCCGGGGCGACCTCGTAGGAGCTGTCCAGCGCGGACCCGGCCGCCTGCCACCTGCTCCAGTCGCCCAGCTGGTCCTGCAGCTCCTTGCTCAGCTCCAGCAGGTTCGGGTACTCGGTGACCTGCTCCGGTGCGAACAGACACGGCTCGGGCAGGTAGTCGGAGAACTGGACCGCTGGGGGCTCGGGAGGGGTGGCGAGGACATCGGTGACCTCGGCGGCGGATCGCCAGAACAGTGCGGGCCTGGGGTGCGCCGGATGGTCGAACGGGCACCAGAGGACCTGGAGAAGGTCAGCCTCGGGTCGCCCGAATGCACGGAGCTGAGGGATGTCGCGCACATACAGCTGGGCCACCGGCAGCATGGCGATCGGGCCCTCCGGCCACGGGCGGCCGACCTGGAGCCGCTTGTCGATCGCCAGTTCCTCAGGCGTGGCCCAGGGGCTCTGAGGATCGCGCCGCCGCCGGTCTTCCGTTGCCGCCCGGTGGCGGCGCAGCAGCCGTACATCCTCTGGCGAGTGGGCCGCGTTCACGCGGTCCCACTCGTGCGGCCCGTCGCAGTACGGCCAGGGCTCATCGGCAGGCCACAACAGTGGCCCGCCGACGGAGCTGTCGTGCGGTGACGGCGCCCCGGGGCGGGGATGCAGCCGGGTCGCCGTGCGGGCCAGCGGGGCCGGCTGAGGGAAGAGCGCCGTCACGTCGAACGGCCGCGGCGGGGTGGTGCGTCTCACGCCGGCTCCCGTAGGCGTTATTGGGCTGAGATCAGTTTCCGAGGTTGAGCAGCCCGGTGTCTGCCTTGGTGTTGGGGACGTAGACGTTGGGGAACAGCAGCTCCGTCGTCCCGTTCGCCCGTTCGCCCGCTCGCCCGTTCGATGTTAGCGCTCATCGTGACGCCTACCGGGATCGTGCTGGTGGCGTCCCGGTAGACGGGCGTCACCTGGGCTCAGCCCTCGCGAGCGCCGCGACGCGTAGGCCCGGGCCCCCGCGACCGAGAGGGCGCTCAGCCCTTGAGAGCGCTGCGGGACTTCCAGGCGGGCCAGTCCAGTTGCCAGGCGCCGAAGCCGTTGCCGGGGGCCGTGACCTCCGCGTTCTTGGTGTTCTTCACGACGACCGGGTCTCCGACGCGAATGCGGTCGAACAGCTTCTTGGCGTCACCGCTGAGCATGCCGACGCAACCGTGGCTGGAGTTGGCCGAGCCCATCACGTCCGCGTTCCAGTCGGCGGCGTGGATGAACGTGCCGGACGAGGTGAGGTGCACGACGGAGGTGGTGGGCAGGCTCGGGTAGGCGTCGCCGAGGCCGACCGAGGCGGACTTCATCGTCTCGTGGGCGTTCTTGGTGAGGACGACGTGGGTGCCGCCCCGGGTGGGGTACGTGTCGGAGCCTGCGGATATCGGGTAGGAGGCCACCTCCTTGCCGTCCTCGGCGACCGACATCCGGTGCCGGGCGGCGTCCACGGTGACGACGCGGTTCTCGCCGACGGTGAACCCCATCGCGTAGTCGCGGGCGAAGAAGCGCCCCTGGCCGCTCGGCAGGCCCGCGAGGTTCCCCTTGAGCGCGACCTTGGTGCCGGGCTTCCAGAAGTCCTTGGGGCGCCAGTCGATCCGGTCGTTGCCGCCGAGGTCCTTGACCCAGCCCCAGGACCCCTCGGTCCGGGGCGAGGTCTCGACGCGCAGGTTCCGTTCGACCTCCGCCCTCTCCGCGTCCGTCACGGGGTGGTCGAACAGCAGGGAGACCGGCTGCGCGACGCCGACGGTCGACCCGTTGCCCGGCGTCAGTTCCAGCTTGTTGGGCTTCTCGGGCGCGGCGGTGGTGACCGTCCCGGAGCCGCTCCGCTTGCCGCCGCCCTCGCCCTTCGCCGTGTAGCCGGCCTTGTAGGTACTGGCGGGCCGGGTCCCCGAAACGGAGGTCCAGGAACGGCCGTCGGCGGAGAGTTTGCCGTCGAGCCGCCGGCCGCGCTGGTCGGTGACGGTGACGTCGGCGAGGCTGCCGTCGCCGGAGGTCACCTTGAGGGTGATCGGGGCGCCGGGGGCGGCGCCCGTCGCCTTGCCGCCGGACGCCATGGCGACCTTCACGTCCGCCGCCCCACCGCCCGCGCCGTCCGCGGAACCGCCGCCACCGCCGGAACCGCCACCGCCGCACGCGGTCGTGAGCAGCAGCCCGGCCGCCGCGGTGAGCGGCAGCAGGGCGCGGGGGACGGACGGTGTACGGATCACGGCGGCGGCTCCGGGAGGTCGGGGAACGCGGCGGGCCAACCGACTCGTTGGCCCCTACAACCACCTAGAGCGGCCGTACGTCCGGCCGGTTCCGCCCCGATGACGCCGTTTCGTCATGATCTGCGTCACGCGAAACGATCTGTGCCCCGCGAAGTGCCCCGCGGCGTGCTCCGGGAAGTGCTCCGGGACGTGCCCCACGAAGTGCTACGCACCCTGCGAAGCGAGCCGTGCCCCCACGAACTCGAGGCGCCCACCCCGCCCGCCCGCCAGCCGGACCGCTGCCCAGCCGGCGGCTGAAGGCGCCCGGGAACCGCCGTCAGGCACTCACCGCCGTCTCCAGCAGTTCCTTGAGCCGGGTCAAATCGGCGACGACCATCGCGGCGTCCCGCTCGAACTCGGCGTCGCTCATCCCCGGCTGCCGGCGCAGCGTGAACACCACCTCGCTGCCCGCGCCGTGGGCGATCACGCGGAACGGGTTGTGGACGGTCTCCCCAGAGGGCAGCGTGACGTCGTGGTCGAGCACGCCGAAGGCGTTGCGGGGCACGAAGGAGACCTCGACCCGCCCCATCGGGGAGTCCTCCGCGACCCAGCGGTCTCCGCGCTTCTCGATGGAACCGCCCAGGCCGCGGGCCCAGGCCGGCATGTTGGCCGGGTCCGACGCGTACGCGTAGACCTCGTCGACGGGACGGTCGATACGGACGCCGATGTGACGGCTTTCCTTGTCGGTACTGGTCATGGCGGTGACGCTAGCGGGCCGCCGCCGCCACGCTCTTGAACGAATCGGACACGGGCGGCGGGCAACTACCCCGGCGGCGGGCAACCACCCGAGACCGCCCCGCCCCTCAGCCCTCCCCAGCCCCCGCTCCCCCACCCTTCCCGTCGTTCCAGCGCGGATCCTCCCGCCACTCCGCCTCGCGCTCCCGCGCCGTATCCATCGCGCGGGACGCCTCCTCGCGGGTGGCGTACGGGCCGAAGCGGTCGGCGGCGCGGCACTGCGGGCCCTCCTCGACCGTGCCGTGTTTGAGGCAGTAGTACCACTCACCCGGTTTGCCCGCCGGGCGCTTCTTGAACAGGGCCATCGAAACTCCTCCTCCGCCGGTCACCACCGGCCGTCCGCCGGTCGTCCACCGGCCGTCCACCGGGCCGCCGCCGGACCACTGCCGGACCGCCGCCCGGCCCGCGGCCGGCCTCTCGCCCCCATGCTCCCCGAGCGGCCGTGACTACACTCGCAGACATGTCTGGCCAGTCACTTCTCACCCCCGGGAAACTCTCTCCCGCCCGCCCCGTACCCGCTTCGATCCCGCGGCCCGAGTACGTAGGCAAGGAAGCGCCCACCCCGTACACCGGCCCCGAGGTCCAGGACGCCGAAACGATCGAGCGGATGCGGATCGCGGGCCGCATCGCCGCGCAGGCGATGGAGGAGGCGGCCAAGCACATCGCGCCCGGCGTGACCACGGACGAGCTCGACCGGGTCGCGCACGAGTTCATGTGCGACCACGGCGCCTACCCCTCGACGCTCGGCTACCGCGGCTTCCCCAAGTCCCTCTGCTCCTCGGTCAACGAGGTCATCTGCCACGGCATCCCGGACTCGACCGTGCTGCGCGACGGCGACATCGTCAACCTCGACGTGACGGCCTACATCGGCGGTGTGCACGGCGACAACAACGCCACGTACCTCTGCGGCGACGTGGACGAGGAGTCCCGCCTGCTGGTGGAGCGCACCCGCGAGGCGCTGAACCGGGCGATCAAGGCGGTCAAGCCGGGCCGCCGGATCAACGTCATCGGCCGCGTCATCGAGTCCTACGCCAAGCGCTTCGGCTACGGCGTGGTCCGGGACTTCACCGGCCACGGCATTAACTCGTCCTTCCACTCCGGCCTGATCGTCCCGCACTACGACAGCCCGCACCACGACACCCTGATCCAGCCGGGGATGACGTTCACCATCGAGCCGATGCTGACGCTGGGCACGTACGAGTACGACATGTGGGACGACGGCTGGACGGTCGTCACGAAGGACCGGAAGCGCACGGCGCAGTTCGAGCACACCCTGGTGGTGACGGAGACGGGCGCGGAGATCCTCACCCTGCCCTAGACGAGGTCTCCCACGAGGTCTCCCACGGGAGCGGTGGCGGCGGTATCGTCTTCCCGACAACGCGTCGGGAAAACGATTGACTTAGGTAAGCCTAACCGTAGACAATCGGCTCACGGGACGCTTCGGCGTACTCGTGGACCGGTTGTTCGTCGCTCGCCCGTCGCTCCCGTCCCTTCGTCACCGGAGGCCCGCCGTGGACTCGTCCGAAACGACCCCGCACGACCCCTCCGTCCAGTCCGGCCAGTCCGGCCAGTCCGCTCCGCCCACCCCTTCCACTCCCTTCTCCGCGCTCATCCGCACCGCCTCGCAGGGGGAGCACACCGAGGCCGAGAACTCGTCGTTCATGAGCGATCTGCTCGGCGGCCGTCTCGGTCTCTCCGCCTACCGCCGCTACACCGAGCAGCTCTGGTTCGTCTACCGGGCCCTGGAGGACGCCGCCCCGGCCCTCGCCGAGGATCCCGTCGCGGGCCCCTTCCTCCGCCCCGAGCTGGCCCGCACCGGGCAACTGGAACGCGACCTCGCCCACCTGGGCGGCCCCGGATGGCGTACGGGCCTGAGGGCCCTGCCGGCCACCGAGGCGTACGCCGCCCGGATCGAGGAGTGCGCCCGCGACTGGCCCGCCGGCTACGTCGCCCACCACTACACGCGCTACCTCGGCGACATCTCCGGCGGCCAGGTCATCCGCGGCACCGCCGAGAAGACCTGGGGCTTCGCCCGGAAGGGCGACGGCGTCCGCTTCTACGTCTTCGACGGCATCGGCAGCCCCTCGGCCTTCAAGCGCGAGTACCGCGAACTACTGGACGCCCTGCCGCTCGACGACCTGGAGAAGCAGCAGGTCGTCGCCGAGTGCAAGCGCGCTTTCGCGCTCAACACGGCGGTGTTCCGGCAACTCGGCGAGGAGTTCCCGCTGAGCGCGTGAGCGCGTGAGCGTGTGAGCGGGGGGCGGGTGCGGGGGAAGGCGGGTGCAGGGGGCAGCCGGGCGCTGAGGGCTTGGGCACGCCTCGTCCCGGACGGGTCGGTCCCGCTCACCTGCCGCTCAGCCCGTCCGGTACCGCCCGGTGCCGCTCACGTGCCGCTCAGCGCCGAAGGAAGACGACGGCTGTCACCACGACCGTGATCACGAGGCCCAACAGTGCCCCGGTCATCGTGGGTGGCAACCGGTCCCGCCTCCGCTCCGGCGGCCGGAAGCGGTCCTCGGGCCGCGTGGAGACCTTCCACCAGTCGATGACCTGCCGGAAGACCACATCGATGTCGGGCGCGGGGTAGAAGCCGCTGTGGTGGAGCCCGGGCAGGGTGCGGCGCCGCCCGTTCCCGAGCGTGATCCGGACCGCGAGCGACTTGTCCGCCCCGTTTCCGGACTCCTGCAAGTCGACCCACCGGATCTCGTGCCAGGAGTGGGTCCGGCCGCGCCCGAAGCCCCAGCAGATGGTGACGCCGGCCGCCCCGACCTCCGTCCGGCACCGGAGCGTGGCGAAGAACCCGACGGCGAGGAGCACGGCCGTCGCGCCGAGCATCCAGAAGAAGCCCACCCGGCCGAGCCGGTAGTAGGCGAGAACCAGTTCGACGACCATCAACAGCAGCAGCAACACCAAGTGCGACTGGGAGGGGCGGTACCGGTCCCTGCCCCTGAAGACCAATGCGTTCACCGGGCGCACACCCCGCCGCGGCTCCGCGCGTCCTTCCACGCGCCCTGGGGCCGGGGACGCCCTCTTCGCTGCGAGAGCTGCGGGGACGGACGGCCGAGGCCGGACAGGTTCATGCGGACTTCTTTCGTGCTGTCGTGCTGTGGTGCGGTTGTGCTGTGGTGCGGTTGTGCTGTTCGTGCGTGAGCGCGGTCGCGCGCGCTGGGGCTCTCCCGACTCCCCCGGCCCCCGTTCGTCCGAAACCGAGCCGGTTCGAACCGAGCCGGTCCGAAGCGAGCCGGTCCGGAACCGAGCCTGCCGGCGAGGGCAGCGCACGGGCGGGGCGGCGCCCAGGGGGACCGGGCCCGAGTGCCGGGCCCCGGCTCATTGCCGGGACCGGGCACCAGGGCCACCCCCCGTTTCCCCCCGCACCCATGATGACCTGCGAGGATGCCGACGCGCACTGCCGGAACCCGGCAAACTTCCCACCCTGTTCACTGCCGTACCCACCCCGGGCGGACGAGGCCCCGAGGACCGTCTGTCACCCTTGGTCCCCTGATCGGGAGCGTCAAGAAGACGTCAGCGGCGCGCCAAGAAAGCGGGAGGACGCGTGACACGGGAGGAATCACCCGACCACTACCTGGCGGGCTACGCCGACATCCTCCTCGACGCCTCGGCCACCGGCCGCCGGCTCCGCCGGGAGGAGCTGGACTCCCGGCGCGCGCTCGGCGAGCGCGCCGCGCGCGGCCCCTACGGGTTGCGGCAGTTGATCGGCGCGCACCTGGCCGCCACGCGCGCCCTGACGTCCGCGCTGCCGCTCGCCCCGGGCGGCCGTGACGCGCGCGCCGTCATGGACGGCGTCCTCGCCGCGGCCGAGCAGGCCGTGGACGCGTTCGCCGACGGCTACGAGCGGGCGCGGCGCCTCGCCGTACGCCAAGAGGAGGCGGCCCGGCGCGAGTTCATCGACGACCTGCTGCACGGGCGCGGCGACCTGGGCCTGCTGTCGGAGCGCGCCGAGCACGTCGGGCTGCGGCTCGCCCGCACCCAGGCGGTCGCCGTGGCGGCCGGCCCCGAGCCGTTCCGCGACCTGCACGGCACCGCGCGCCAGGTGGAGGCCGCCTTCGGCGCCCGTTTCCCCTCTCTCGCGGAACACCGGGTCCTGCTGGCGACCAAGTCCGGCCGACTGGTCTGCGTGGCCCCGGGTGACGGGCGCGACCTCATCGACTTCTTCGCCGAACGCGCCCTCGACGCGACGGGCGGCCGGGGCCGGGTGGCCGTCGGCCGTCCCCAGCCGGGCCCGGGCGGCGTCGCCCGCTCGTACGAGGAGGCGCTCAACGCCCTCGACCTCGCCGACCGTATGGGCCTGCCCGCGCCCGTGCTGCGCGCCGAGGACCTGCTGGTCTTCCCGGTTCTCACCCGCGACCGGCAGGCGATGGCCGACCTCGTCCGGTCCACGCTCGGCCCCCTCCGGCAGGCGCGCGGCGGCGCCGAGCCGCTGCTGGAGACGCTGCACGCCTACTTCGACGCGGGCTGTACGGCCGCCGAGGCGGCCCGCCGCCTCTCCCTGAGCGTGCGCGCCCTCACCTACCGCCTGGAGCGCATCCACCGCTACACCGGCACCGACCCCGCCGATCCGCTGCACCGCTACACCCTCCAGACGGCGGTCATCGGGGCCCGGCTGCTGGGCTGGCCCGCCCAGGAAGTCTGAGCACGCCCGCGGCCGTTACGAGAAACGCGGAGACCGCACACAAGGCAGACCGGACACCAGGGGGATCACATGCGCATCGGAGAACCGGCGGAACGCACGGGCACCTCCCGCCGCCTGCTGCGCTACCAGGAGGAGCAGGGGCTGACCGTCGCCGGCCGGTCCGCTACTTGACGGTTACCGCGAGTACGACGAACGCTTCGTGGACCGCGTCCTCCAGATCAGGAGCTGCTCGACGCCGGGCGCCCGACCCGCGTCATCAAGCAGGTCCTCCCCTGCCTCGACAAGCCCCGGACCCTCTACTTCTCCGACGCCACCCCGGAGATGCCCGCCACGCTGGAACAGGAGCGGGCCCGCATGTCGGCCCGCATCGAGTGCCCGGAGCGGAACCGGGACGCGATAGGGGGAGTACCTGGCCTGGACGCCGTACGCCGCGGCGGACGCCCGGACGATGCCTCGCCGGCGTTCGTCACGGCGTCCTGAGCGGGCGGCCGGACGACGCGACGGCGCACAGCGGACGGCACGACGACGCACAGCCGGACGACGCGAACGACGCACCGCCGGACGTCGCGGCACCCGGCCGCCCGCCCGCCGCTCCCCGTCACACCACCCGCCGCTCCACCATCTCCGCCCGGCCGCCGACCTCGATCGTCCCGTCCGGCAGCGGCCGCGTCACGATCCGCGAGCCGACGCCCTGCCGGATGTCCAGGGCCCGGCCCAGCTCCGCCGTGAGGACGAGGGCGGCGGCGCCCGTCGCCTCGTCCTCCACGATCGCGTCGCCCCGGCGCGGGAAGGCCCGGGCCCGTACCCGGCCCGCCGCCTCGTCCTCCCAGGCCCAGGCGTACAGCCAGCCCTCCCCCGGCGGCGGCGCGGGCAGCGCGTCGACCTCCGCCACGGAGGCGTACCGCTCCATGCGCCGCCCCGACGCCCACTCGGGCCGGCCGGCGATCCGGATCAGGTCCCCGTCGCGGCGCACCGGCACCTCTCCGGCGGGCGGACGCAGCACGTCCACGCCCGGCAGCAGCGAGGCGACGCCGATGAGCGGGTGCCCCGCGAACGGCAACCGGACGCTGGGCGTCCGGATGTCGACGACCCCGCGCTCGGCGTCGTCGACGAACACCGTCTCGCTGAAGCCGAGTTCGGCGGCGAGCTCCTGCCGCCGCTCCGAACCGGGGACGGACGCACCGTCCAGGACGACGCCGAGCAGGTTGCCGCCCTTGCCGTGCTCATCGCCCTCACCACCCTCGCCGCCCTCGCCACGGAAAACGCTCAGTACATCAATACGAATCATTGCCCCATTGAACGGCACGCCGGCCGACCGGCCGCCGCCTCGCACACCTCATCAAGTGCCGGGCGGAGGATCGCCCTGGGAGACGGCCGTGTCGAAGGCCGTGTACCGCTCGTAGTCCAGGAGCTCGTAGAGCCGCGAGCGCGTCTGCATGCGCGGCAGCAGTGATTCCTGGGTGCCCTCGGCGGCCAGGACACGCAGCCCCTCCTCGACGGCGCCCAGGGCCAGCCTCATCAGGGTGACGGGGTAGAGGACGATGTTGTAGCCGAGGTCCTCCAGTGTGCGGGCATCGAGCAGCGGGCTCTTGCCGAACTCGGTCATGTTGGCGAGCAGGGGGACGTCCACGGCCGCGCGGAAGGCCGCGAACTCCCCTTCGTCCGCCAGGGCTTCGGGAAAAACCGAGTCGGCGCCCGCGTCCACGTACGCCTTGGCACGGTCGATCGCCGCGTCAAGCCCCTCGGTGGCACGGGCGTCGGTACGGGCCATGAGCAGGAACCCGTCGTCTCGCCGGGCCCCCACGGCCGCCCGCAGCCGGCGCACCATGTCCTCGCGCGGCACGACGGTTTTCCCGGCGAGGTGGCCGCAGCGCTTGGGGTTGGTCTGGTCCTCCAGGTGAAGTCCGGCCGCGCCCGCGTCCTCCAGCAACTGGACGGTCCGGGCGGCGTTCAGGGGCTCGCCGTAACCCGTGTCGGCGTCGGCGAGCAGGGGCAGGTCGGTGGCGCGGCAGATCCGCTGGACGTGGGCGGCCGTCTCGGTGGAGGTGGTCAGTCCGATGTCCGGCAGCGCGAGGCTCGCCGCGAGTGCGGCCCCGGAGAGGTACACGGCATCGAAGCCGGTCTCCTGGACGAGACGCGCCGTCAGCGGATCGACCGCGCCGGGAACGCGCAGGAGCCGGCCCGAGGCGAGCGCCTCACGGAACCGCCGGCGGCGGCCCGCCGCCGTAGTACGGGTGTGGAGCATCATCGGAACAGCCCCTTCGGCAGACCGGCGTCGAACGCGCCGACGGCCCGCGCGTCGACGGCGGGGAACAGCGCGTCGAGTCCGGCGGCGTCCAGCCCGGCCAGACCACCCGCGGCGTCCAGGAACCGCTCCTGCGCCGCCGGCGTGACACGGCCCTCGGCCAGGGCACGGAACTTCGCCGTGTAGTCGTCCCGTCCGAAGGGCCTCGCGCCGGCCGGGTGGGCGTCGGCGACCGCGAGTTCGTCCTCGATCACCGACCCGTCGGCCAGGGTGACCACGGCCCGGCCGCCGAAGGCGCGGCGCGCGGGGTCGGGGTCGTGGTAGCGGCGGGTCCATTCGGGGTCTTCGACGGTGGAGATCTTCCGCCAGAGGGCGACGGTCTCGGGGCGGCGTGTCCGCTCGGGCGCATAGGAGCGTTCGTGGTGCCAGCTCCCGTCTTCCAGGGCCACGGCGAAGACGAACGGAAGGGAGTGGTCCAAGGTCTCACGGGAAGCGGAGGGATCGTACTTCTGCGGATCCCCCGAGCCGGAGCCGATCACTCGGTGGGTGTGGTGACTCGTGTGGAACACGATGTCCCGCACCTCCTCCAGCGCGCCGATCCGCTCCCGCAGCCGGCGGGCCAGGTCGATGACCGCCTGCGCCTGGTACTCCGCCGAGTACTCCTTGGTGTACGTGTCGAGGATCGCGCGCCGGGGCTCGCCCGGTTCCGGGAGGGAGACGGTGTACGAGGCGTCCGGGCCGTCCAGCATCACGGAGAGGAAGCCGTCCTCCCCTTCGTAGACCGGGGACGGCGAACCCTCCCCGCGCATCGCGCGGTCCACCGCCTCGACGGCCGTCTTCCCGGTAAAGGCCGGGGCGAACGCCTTCCAGCTGGAGATCTCGCCCTTGCGGGACTGCCGGGTGGCCGTCGTCGTGTGCACGGCCTGCTGGACCGCCCGGTACACCGTGTCCGTCGGCAGCCGCAGCAGCGCGCCGATCCCGCAGACGGTGGCGGCGCCCAGATGGGCGATGTGGTCGATGCGGTGCGCGTGCAGGCAGATGCCCTTCACCAGGGCGATGTGGACCTCGTACGCGGCGACGATGCCGCACAGCAGGTCGCCGCCGCCCCGCCCGGCGTGCTGGGCGACGGCCACCAGGGGCGGGATGTTGTCGCCCGGGTGGGCGTAGTCGGCGGCCAGGAAGGCATCGTGGAAGTCCAGTTCGCGGACCGCCGTCGCGTTGGCCCACGCCGCCCATTCGGCGGATACCCGGACGTCCGCCGACGTGCCGAAGACCGAGGCACCGGGTGCGGCCCGGTGGGGAAGCGCCTGGGCCCGGGCCACGGCGACGGGCCGACGCAGGAGGGCGGCGACGGCCACCGCCGCGTTGTCGACGACGCGGTTCGCGGCCATCTCCGTCACCCGGTCGTCCAGCTCGTCCGCCCTCGTACCGGTGGCGACGGCCGCCAACCGCCAGGCCAGTTGCTCCTCGCGCGGCAATCGCTCGGCACTGGTGTGCACACGCACCTGGTGATCGAGCACGGGACTCCAGAGAGAACGGAACGAGAACGAGAAGGCGCACCATCGAGTCTGCCCCACCGTGACGACGCCCGCGCGAAAGCGGTCCGGGTTCCGGCCAGGGTCTCGCCGGGAAGCCAAGGCATGTCCGCCGATGCCGGGAAGCCGTAGGTCATAGGTGCCGGCGGGCAAGGGCGACCAGGCCTGGTAGCGGCTCGCGCGTCGATCGTCGTAGCGGATGGCCAGGGGCGGGCTCGTTCCGCTCTGTCGGAGGCGGTGGAGCGGCGTTCGACGGCGTTGCGGCGCTTGTGAGCGCCGGGTCGGCGCCCTCGGGGATGGCGGCGGCGACACCGCGCCGGCGCGGGTAGCCGGCCCGGGGACGTCCGGCCACGACCGGAGGACGGACGCACCGACTCCGCTGATACGGCCTGAGACCTGCCCGATGGGTCGGGACAGGCCTTACCCGCACGCGCCGCTCTCGGCGGTGGTGAGCCGGTTGATCACCTCCACGATGACGTCGACAGGGGCGTCGACCGCCTCGTTCAGAACCTGTCCGGACGCGGCGTTGCTGCCGGGGAACCACTGGTTGATGACGCAGGCGTCCCCGCCTCGCTGGCCCACCTTCACACCACTGAGCGGGTTCGGTACGTCGGCGCCGCCGCACTGGTTCGTGGGAACCGCCCCGGGCGCTGCCACCTGGTTGCCGCCGACGGCACTGCCGGGGACGTGGGCGGAGCCGCGCGCCGTGGCACCGGCGCGGTTGGCGCACCCGTTGCCGATCGCGGGGGAGAGCAGGCCGCCGCCCAGCCCGCCGGCCTGGGCGGCGCCGGTGGCGGCATGAGCGGCGGAGACCAGGACGGAGGCCACGAGAGCGGTACGCGCGAGCATGCGAGGGGTCATATCGGGAGCAACGAGCACTCGCGTCCGACGATACGGCGACACATGACCGACCTAACCAGCCCAAAACCGGCACCCGCCCATCGACCCCGTCGGGCAGGCCCAAGGCCGTCTCGTCCGGGTCTCGCCCGACTCGCGTCGTCCGCCATCGCACCTCGCGGGACGACCGCGGAACCCGAGTACGCCCAGGACGCGACGCGGGAGCCGCTCCGCCTGGCGGCGCACGGCACCAAACGACACGGGTTCGACCCGCGAGACCCGGTGCACTCGGGGCCCTCGCCCTCACGGTCCTCCCTTTGCTCTTGGCGGCGCCGGCCCAAGCCGCCGCACCGGAAGCCCCGTTGTCCCGCAGCGGCGCCCCGGCGGCTCCCGCCCAGGCCGCCGAGGGCCCGGCGGGCCCCGGACTCGGTGAAATCGTCACGATCGCGGAAGGCCTCCCGCGGAGGTACGGCCTCACCACGCCGTTCACGAACATCGCGGACCTCGACGCAGGCTTCGACGCGCGCCTTACGCAGATCGCTGGAGGCGTCCTCGGCGGCAACGGGTAGGGAGGCGTCGTCGCATCCGCCGGTGGCACTCCTCCGAGCGATACGCCCCTGAGCGGGCCGACGGCCGACGGCCGACAGCGACAGCAAGCACGCCCCCGCCCCCTCAGCC
>NZ_JBPQTX010000195.1:0-13552 GCF_051386555.1 Streptomyces sp. URMC 126 | reverse complement strand
CTTTCACCGTTTCTTGCGGGGGCCTGCCCCCGCAAGAAACGGTGAAAGGGCGGGGCCGGGGCACCCCAAAAGACCGCAACCACCCACCCAAGGGAGACCCGACAATGCACCTCGACCACTCCACCACCCCCTACCCCCACCGTCACACCTACTCCGCCCAACCCGCCCTCCGCGCGAACGGCAAGCGCCGAGCGCTCCGCATCGGCCTCGGCGGACCCGTGGGCACCGGCAAGACGGCCACCGTGGCCGCCCTCTGCCGAGCCCTCCGTGACGAGCTGTCGATCGCCGTCGTGACGAACGACATCTACACCCGCGAGGACGCCGAGTTCCTGCTGCGCAACGCCGTCCTGCCGCCCGAGCGCATCACCGCCGTGGAGACGGGCGCCTGCCCCCACACCGCGATCCGGGACGACATCTCGGCCAACCTCGAAGCCATCGAGGACCTTGAGGACACCATCGAAGACCCCCTCGACCTCGTCCTCGTCGAGTCGGGCGGCGACAACCTCACCGCCACCTTCTCCAAGGGGCTCGTCGACGCCCAGATCTTCGTCATCGACGTGGCGGGCGGCGACGACATCCCGCGCAAGGGCGGCCCGGGGATCACCACCGCCGACCTCCTGGTCGTCAACAAGACGGACCTCGCGCCGTACGTCGGCGTCGACCTCGACGGGATGGCCCGCGACGCCAAGGCGCAACGCGGCGACCTGCCGGTGGTGTTCACCTCGCTCGCCGCCGAGGGCGGCGTCGCACCGGTCCGGGACTGGGTGCGCGAACGGCTCGCCGCCTGGAACCGGGCGTGACGGCCGGGCTCGCGGAGCCGGTACCGAGGCGGGCGCCGGAGCCGGAGGCGGGGCATGAGTCGGGGCCCGCCCCCGATCTGACGCGGGTCCCCGGCCGGGCGCCGTGTCCGCCGGCCGCGGCGGGCGTCCGGGCTGCCGCCCGCCTCCTGGCCGCCCCGGACGGCCGGGGCGGCACCGCCCTGCCCGTCCTGACCGGCGAGGCGCCGTTCGCGCTCCGCAGGACCGGACCCCGCGGGCCGGTGGCCCACATCACGCTGGTCGGCGCGATGAGCGCGCCGCTCGGCGGCGACCGGCTGACGATGACGGCCGACGTGGCGGACGGCGCCGCGCTCCGCTTCACCACCACGGCCGCCACGCTCGCCCTGCCCGGCAGGACCGGAGCCCCGGCGACGTACGACATCCGGATCACCGTCGGGGACGGCGCGACCCTGCACTGGCTCCCCGAGCCGCTGATCTCCGCCGCGGGCAGCGACCTGCGCACCACCACCCGGATCGAACTCGCCCCCACCGCCCGGCTGCTCTTCCGCGAGGAGCAGGTGCTGGGCCGCGCGGGCGAGCCGCCGGGACGGCTCACCGCCCGGCTGACCGTCCACCGCGCCGGCCGCCCGCTCTACGACCAGGAGCTGGCCTACGGGCCGGGGGCGCCCGGCTGGGACGGCGGCGCCGTCCTCGGCGGCCACCGGGCCGTGGGACAACTGCTCGTCGTCGACCCGGCCTTCGGCGACGCGCCGCCGACGCCGCCGCTGCCCGCCGTGGAGGGGACCACGGCCGCCCCCATGCCGCTCGCCGGCCCGGCCGTCGCGGTGAGCGCCGTCGCGTCCGACGCCCTCCGGCTGCGCACGCTCCTGCGCGCGGCGGAGACGGCGACGACAGTGGCGACGACGGCGGTGACGAGCGGTGCGCGCGCGAGGGCCGGGGCCGGCGATCCGGGGGAGGCGGAGGCCACCACGGGAGACATCCGTCATGACGTCATCCTTACGGATTAGTAAAGATTCACCCGAACAACCTGTCCATCTTGGTACGGGAGGCGGAATCATCCCTGGTGCAGCTCTGTGATCATCGTCGTCCCGATCCGAGGACGGCGTTCCCAGCAGGGGGATTCCCACGTGAGACCTAAAGCGATACTCGGCGCGGCGACCGGCACCGTGATGACCGGCGCCCTCGTCGCGGGCTTCCTGGCCGCGCCGTCGGCCGGTGCCACCGAGCGCGTGCCCGGCGGTGCCGCCGAGGCCAAGGGCGTGCAGGCCGCCGCCGCGAAGGCGGCGAAGACGGGCATCAAGTGGCAGGACTGCCCTGCCGCCTGGGGCCTGGAGAAGCCCATCCAGTGCGGTTGGGTGACCGTTCCGGTCGACTACGCCAAGCCGAACGGCCCGACGATCAAGATCGCCGTGGACCGCGTCCGCTCCACCGGCACCGCCAAGGAGCGCCAGGGCTCGCTGGTCTACAACCCGGGCGGCCCGGGCGGCTCCGGCCTGAAGTTCCCGCGCAAGGTCACGACGAAGAACCCCATCTACACCAAGGTCGCCAAGGCCTACGACTTCGTCGGCTTCGACCCGCGCGGTGTGGGCAAGTCCGCCCCGATCTCCTGCGTCGACCCGAAGCAGTTCGTGGCCGCGCCCAAGGCCGACCCGGTGCCCGCGAACAACGCGGAGAAGCTGGCCCAGCGCAAGCTGGCCAAGCAGTACGCGGACGGCTGCGCCAAGCGCAGCGGCAAGATGCTGCCGTACATGACGACGATGAACACCGCCCGCGACCTCGACGTCGTGCGCGCCGCCCTCGGTGAGAAGAAGCTCAACTACCTGGGCGTCTCCTACGGCACGTACCTCGGCGCCGTCTACGGCACGCTGTTCCCGAACCACGTCCGCCGCATGATCGTGGACAGCGTCGTCAACCCGGCCACCAGCAACATCTGGTACGAGGCCAACCTGGAGCAGGACGTCGCCTTCGAGGGCCGCTTCAAGGACTGGGAGAAGTGGGTCGCCAAGTACGACTCCGTCTTCCACATCGGCAACAGCCAGGCCAAGGTGCACGCCCAGTGGCTGAAGCTGCGCGCCGAGGCGAAGAAGAAGCCGATCGGCGGAGTCGTCGGCCCGGCCGAGCTCATCAACTTCTTCCAGAGCGCCGCGTACTACGACTCCTCCTGGATCCCGGTCGCCGACACCTGGGCCAAGTACCGCGCCGGTGACAAGAAGGCCCTCGTCGAGGCCGCCGGTCCCGACTTCGCCGGTGCCGTCTCCGCCGAGAACGGCAACGCCGTCTACACGGCCGTCGAGTGCGCCGACGCCAAGTGGCCCACCAGCTGGAAGAAGTGGGACCGCGACAACACCCGCATTCACCGCCAGGCCCCCTTCATGACCTGGTCCAACGCGTGGATGAACCTCCCCTGCGCCACCTGGAAGGGCCCGCAGGGCACGCCGCTTGAGGTCAAGACCTACAAGGGCCTGCCGCAGACCCTCATCGTGCAGTCCACCCGCGACGCCGCCACCCCCTACGCCGGCGCGGTCGAGCTGCACAAGCGCTTCAAGGGCTCCCGCCTGATCACGGAGAAGGGCGCCGGCTCGCACGGCGTCACCGGCCTGGTCAACCCCTGCGTCAACAACCGGGTCGACACCTACCTGCTCACCGGCAAGGTCGACGCCAAGGACGTCACGTGCGCCCCGCACGCCGTCCCGGCGCCGAAGGCCGCCAAGTAACACCGCCGACGGGCACACCAGCTCCGCACCCCGGGCCGGATCACGGCCCGGGGTGCGGTTCTTTCCGGGCCCGGTGCGGCATCCGTGGACAACCGCGGGTGACGTGCCACGCGAAGGGAAGCGGACAGGCAGTGAGTAAGCAGCGAACAGGAAACGGACAGGAACGCGCACGCATGACAGCAACAGCCACGGTCGTCGCACTGTCGTCCTACCCGGTCAAGGGCTGCGCCGGGACCCCCCTCGACCAGGCGGTCCTGACGCCCACGGGCCTCGCCCACGACCGCGCCTTCATGGTCGTCGACGACGAGGGGGTCTTCCGCAGCCAGCGCAAGGACCCGCTCCTGGCGACGATCCGCCCGGAGATCGGCGCCGACGGCGCGCTGCTCACCCTGCGCGCCCCCGGCGCCGGCGAACTCGCCGTCACGGTGGACACCACCGGCCCCCGGCGCGGCGTCGAGATGTTCGGCGTGCCCTACCGGGCCGTCGACCAGGGCGAGGAGGCCGCCGCCTGGCTCACCGACGTGCTCGGAACGCCCAGCCGGCTGGTCCGGGTGCCACCGGAGCACGACCGCGTCACGGACGGGCTCACCCCCGGCAGCGCCAACTGGGCCGACAGTGGCGCCCTCCACCTGCTCTCCCGCTCCACCCTCGCCCTGCTGGACCGGAAGCTGGCCGAACGCGGCGCCGGGCCGCTCCCCGTCGACCGCTTCCGCCCCAACGTCGTCGTCGACGGCTGGGACGAGCCCCACACCGAGGACCGCCTGCGGCGCTTCACCGTCGGCGATACCGAACTGGCCTACGCCAAGCTCGCCGTCCGCTGCGCGGTCACCATGGTCGCCCAGGAAACCGGCACGAAGGCCGGCCCGGAACCGCTCCGCACCCTCGCCACCTACCGGCGGGCGGCCGGTGGCGGTGTCGTCTTCGGCGCCAAGTTCTCCGTCCTGCGCCCGGGGAAACTCTCCGTCGGCGACACCCTGGCCGTCGACACCTGGGGCGAACCGGAATCCTGAGCCCCCGAGGCGGGACGGGTGTGCCGCACGCGTCTTGCCGGGGCTCGGGGCGGTCCACGACGATGCCCCCATGAGCCTGACGACCGAAGGCCGTGCGCCGGGGCCCGTGCGCTTCCGCCTCGCCTGCGACCGCGGCGACTGCGCCGAGCACACCACCTTCGACCTGGTGATCGCCGAACCGCCCCCGGACCGGGAGACCGACTTCCTCGGCCACCTGCTGCACGAGGCCCACCAGGCCATGCCGTACATCGACGGCCTGGGCTGGGTCTGCGCAGGCGGCGCGGGCTACCGCTGCCCGACCTGCGCGGCGGCCTCCCGGAGACGGCCGGCGGATACGGCGTGAGGCGGGCGGGGGAGGGGTGATGCGGCGTCGGCCTCGGCCTCGGCCTCACCGAGGGGCGAACGCTCCCCGTCCCGCACAGAGGCCGGCGAACAGCCCCCGACGCGGGCGCGCGACCACCCCGCCCGTCCGCCCGACGCTTCGTCAGCCGTCACAGCGCCGCGCGTGCGTCAGCCCCCCGCCCGCCCGAACACCGTCGCGAACGCGGCCCGCGTCGGCGAGTCCGCCCGCCGGTCGAGCACGGCGAAGACCACGTGCTCGAACCGCCCGGCGAAGCGGCCCCCGCCCGTCAGATGTCCGGCGAACGCCTCGGCCACCCGCGCCGGTTCGTTGCGGAAGACCCCGCAGCCCCACGCCCCCAGCACCAGCCGCCGGTGACCGTGCGCCGCCGCCACCTCCAGCACCCGCCCGGCCCGCGAGGCGAGCGCGGCCGGGATCCGGCCGACCAGTTCCGGCGTCCGCTGCGCGATCACCCCCGCGTTGGGCGCGGCCGAGGTGAGGAACCCGGCCCGGAACGGGGTACGGAGCAGGTCGCCGCGGTCGTCGCGGAAGACCGGCACACCGGGGGAGTGGATCACCCGGTCGCTGTAGAAGGGACTGGGGTCCGCCCGGTGGGCGGCGTAGAACTCGGGCGCTTCCCGGAGGCACCGGTAGAGCGCCGAGCCCCGGCACACCGCCTCCTCCTGCGCCTGCGCGCCGTTGAGGTAACCGCCGCCGGGATTACGGGCGGAGGCGAAGTTCAGCACCGCGACCGCGCCGCCGTCCCCGTCCGCCGCCAGCCGGCCGGCCGCCGTCAGGCTGCCCTCCCCGGTCACCTCGAACACGGTGGCCACCCCGGCCCCGTCCCGCTCCGGTACGGCCACCGGCTCCGGCCCGTACATCCGCGTCCCCGCCCGGGCCGCCACCACCGCGTCGCCGATCTCCACCACACGCCCACCGGGCGCCGCGTACCGCCCTTCGGCGACGATCCGTTCCGTCTCCTGCGCCATCCCGCGCAGCCGTGCACTCATCCGTCACTCCTTGTCACAGGGGTGACTCTAAGCAAGTGAGACCCTTGGTGACCATGGCTTTTCGACGGGTGCGCACACCGTCGGGCGCGACGGCGTAGGCGGTTCGCGGCGTGGCCTCGTGCGAGGAGCCGCTCCGCGGGCTCCCGGTGCGGGGCAGGGCGACCGGTGTCTATGACATCCGCGCCGGCCATCCCCGCTCTGAAGGGGCTCCGGAAAACCCGGTGCGGCGCCGTCCCGGCCGTTGTTACCGTCGTCGCATGTGCTTCTCCGCCGCCCAGAGCTGGTTCCTCAAGCCCCGCAGCGCCGCCTGAGCGGCGAGCTGCCACCAGCGTTCCGTCAGTTCGCCGCATCCGGATCCCCGCCGGTGCGGTGCTTCGCGCTGCCCGGCTCCGACGACGATGACGCACACCGCGGAGCACTCCTCATGAACGAACAGCACCACGACCACACCACCAATGACCTGCGCGACCTCCTCCCCGCCGCCCGGCCGACCCTGGCGGTCGCCCCGGCGGGGCTCAGGCGTTGGGTCGCCCGCAACGCCGTCCCGATGGCCCCGCTCGGCCCCGGCGCCGACCAGGACGCCCCGCTCGACGACCTGGAGCCGCTGCGCGGTCTCGTCGGTGACGCCCGGGTCGTCGCGCTCGGCGAGAACGCGCACTTGGTGCGGGAGTTCGGGCTTCTGCGCCACCGCCTGCTGCGGTTCCTGGTCGAGGAACTCGGCTTCACCGCCTGCGCCATGGAGTACGGCGCCGCCGAGGGCCGCGCCGTGGACGCCTGGGTGCGGGGCGGGCCCGGCGACCTCGACGAGCTCGTGGCCCCAGGCCGTCCCGACGCGGCCGGCGTGCGGCGCCTGGGGCTGCCGGCCGAGGTCCGGGACACCCTGCGGTGGCAGCGCCGGCACAACGCCGTCGCCGCGCACCCGGTTCGCTTCCTCGGCTGCGACATTCCCACGGCGGGCGGCTCGCTCGCGCCCGTCCTGGACCCCGTAGCCGCCTACCTGGCCACCGTCGACCCCGGAGCCCTGCGCTTCCTGGAGGCCGCGCGGGAGATCTCCGAGCCCATGGCCGGCGGGACGGTGATGGTCCCCGCCTACGCCCGGCTCGACCTGGACCCGGCGGTCCAGGACCGCCTCACCACCGCGCTCGCCCGGCTGCTCGGCCGCTTCACGGATCTGCGCGAGGTCTACACCGAGCGCTCCGGGCGCACGGCGTACGAGACGGCGCTGTCGGACGTCCGCGCGGCCGTCACCACCGACCGCGCCCAGCGGGCGATGGCCGAGGCGCTCGCGGGCGCGCCCGACGCCGCCGGCTTCGCCGCGCGGGAGCGGTATCTGGCCGACACCCTCCTGGAGTTCCTCGACCGCTCGGGCCCCGGCACCCGCGTCGTCCTCGTCGGGCACAACGCCCACATCCAGCGCTCCGCCAACGCGGCCGACGGTGCGCTCGCGGTGACGACCATGGGCAACCTGCTCTCCCGGGCGCTCGGCGCGGACTACGTGGCCGTCGCCCTGACGGGCAACGGCGGCGAGACGGTCGAGAACGTCCCCGACCGCGACCACCCGGCCGGGATGCGCTGGGGCCGGGCCGCCGTTCCGGAGGCCGTCCCGGACAGCGTCGAGGCACTGTTCACCGGCCTTGGCGGCCGGCCCGCGCTGGTGGCCACCCGGCCCCTGCGCGCGTACGCCCGCTGGCACGGGCTCCCCGAGCCCGTCCGCACCCGGCTGGACACCGCCTTCATCGAAGTCCCCGCCCTGGAGGCGTTCGACGGGATCGTCTGCGTCCCCGACACCACCCTGAGCGAGGACGTCCAGGAGTAGCGAACGGTCGGCTGAGATGTTGCTTTTGCCCCTAAAGAGGGGCGAAAGTGGCGATCCGGACCGCGAGTGTGCGAGCATCCGGGCCCGCCCGGACACACCCGGCGCTTCCCGGAAGGTACCGCGATGCCCTCACGTACCCCCCTCGCCGCCGCGGCGGCGGCCGTCGTGCTCGCCTGGCCGGCCGCCCCGGCCGCCGCGGGGGAGTCGGAAACCGGCCCGGAGCGGGGCGAGTTGCTGCTCACCCTCTCCGGCGCCGACCGCACCTGGATCCGCGGCGTCCGGCTGACCTGCCCGGAGGCGGGCGGCCCGCACCCGCACGCTGCCGAGGCGTGCGCGCGCCTCGCCGAGGCGCACGGCCGGCCGAACGCGCTCCCGCACGAGGACCGGCCGTGCGGCGCGGAGCGGGAGCCGGTCATCGCGGCGGCCGACGGCCGCTGGGGAGCCGCCGAGGTGCACTGGAAGGGCACCTACTCCGGCCCGTGCGCCCTCGACGCGGCGACCGGGCCGGTGTTCCGCTTCTGAGCGACCGCCCGCTTCCGGGTGACCCTCTGCTTCCGAGCGAGCTCCCGCTTTCGGGCGAGCTCCCGCTCGGGCGAGCCCCGCTCCCGAGCGGGCCCCCGGGGGGCGCCGGGCTCACGTCCCCCGCGCCACCAGCGCCCCTATCGTCGTCAGCCCCAGCACGACCCACGCGAACCAGAGCCAGCCGTTGCCCCCCATCGTCACCGTGTAAGCGGTCACGGCCACCAGGCCGCCCACGGTGAGCCAAGCCATCGTCTTCGTCGATCCGGGCACCCCGCACCTCCTCACGGCGGCCCCGCGCACATATGAGGCGCACATATGCGCGAGCCGCGGCCGGAGACCATCGTCCCCGGCCGCGGCCGTCAATGCCACAGCGCTGAAGGTGCTCGTCGCTCAGCCGCGCCCGAGCCGGTTCACCGGCCGCGCGCCTGGAGCGAGGCCAGGTACGCGTTGTAGGCCGCCAGCTCCTGGTCGCCGTCCCGGTCCGCCTGCCGGTCGCTGCGCCGGGCCTGCCGCTGCTCGGAGCGGTACCACTGGAAGGCCAGCGCCAGCAGCACCACCACCGACGGGATCTCGCTGAAGGCCCAGGCGATGCCGCCGCCCGCCTGCTGGTCGTCCAGCGCGTCGATGCCCAGCGAGGCCATCGGGTGCTTGTACGTCTCGATCATCGGCTCGGACGACATCATCAGCGCGATGCCGAAGAACGCGTGGAACGGCATGCCCGCGAACAGCTCCAGCATCCGCATCACATATCCGGGCCGGTGCGGGCCGGGGTCCACACCCATGATCGGCCAGAAGAACACCAGGCCCACCGCCAGGAAGTGGATCATCATGGCGATATGGCCGGTCCGGCTCTCCATGAGGAAGTCGAAGAGCGGCGTGAAGTAGAGAGCGTAGAGGCTGGCGATGAACATGGGGATCGTGAACGCCGGGTGCGTGATGATCCGCATGTAACGGCTGTGGAGCAGGGCGACCAGCAGCTCACGCGGCCCCTTGCGACCCCGGCCCGCCGCCGGCAGCGCGCGCAGGGTGAGGGTCACCGGCGCGCCCAGCAGGACCAGGATGGGGGAGAGCATGCTGATCACCATGTGCTGGACCATGTGCACGCTGAACATGACCATGCCGTAGTCGTTCAGCTTGGTGCACATCACCAGTGCCACGGAAAGCACACCGAGGGTGAACCACACCACCCGGTTCACCGGCCACTTGTCGCCCCGGCGCCACAGCCGCACCACGGCCCAGCCGTAGAGGGCCAGTGCCACGGCGCAGGCGGTGGTGAAGAACGGATCACCGCTCCACTCCAGACCCCGTCCGAGGGTGAACGGTGGCATGTCCATCATGTCCATGCCGTGCCCGCTGTGATCCATCCGCTCTCTCCCGATTAGGACCGATGCGCCGGATCCAGAGTAGAGGCGGCCCCCGTGTGACCCGCGCCCGGGGGCATCCCCGAAGCAGTGGGTCAGAGCACGGCGTCGGCCTCGCCGTACCGGTCCTCCGGCACGGTCTTCAGCGACTCCACCGCCTCCGCCAGCGGCACCAGCGTGATCTCCGTGCCGCGCAGCGCGGTCATCATCCCGAACGCGCCGCGGTGCGCCGCCTCGACGGCGTGCCAGCCGAAGCGGGTGGCGAGGACGCGGTCGTACGCGGTCGGGGTGCCGCCGCGCTGGACGTGGCCGAGGATCACCGGCCGGGCCTCCTTGCCGAGCCGCCGCTCCAGCTCCACGGACAGCTGCCGGGCCACCCCGGCGAACCGCTCGTGCCCGTAGACGTCCGTGCCGCCGCTCTCGAACGCCATCGACCCCTCGCGCGGCTTCGCGCCCTCCGCGACCACCACGATCGCGAACCGCTTGCCGGCCTCGAAGCGCTTGCCCACCACGGCCGTGAGCTCGTCGATGTCGAAGGGCCGCTCCGGGACCACGATCGCGTGGGCGCCGGCGGCCATGCCCGAGTGCAGGGCGATCCAGCCCGTGTGCCGACCCATGACCTCGACGATCAGCACCCGCTGGTGCGACTCGGCGGTCGTCTTCAGCCGGTCCAGGGCCTCCGTGGCGACCCCGACGGCCGTGTCGAAGCCGAAGGTCACATCGGTGACGGCGATGTCGTTGTCGATCGTCTTGGGCACGCCGACGATCGGGATCCCGCCGTCCGACAGCAGCCGGGCCGCCTTGAGCGTGCCCTCGCCGCCGATCGGGATCACCGCGTCCAGACCCAGCGCCGCGACGTGCTCCCGGGCCCGCTCGACCCCGTCCCGCAACTGCTCGGGACGGACCCGCGAGGAGCCGAGGATGGTGCCGCCGGAGGCCAGGATGCCCGCCACCGCGTCGAGGTCGAGCGGCCGGTGGTCGCCTTCCAGCAGACCGCGCCAGCCGTCGTGGAAGCCGATCACCTCGTCGCCGTGGTCGGCGACCGCGCGGTGCACGACGGAACGTATGACGGCGTTGAGACCGGGGCAGTCGCCGCCGGAGGTGAGCACACCGATGCGCATGGTGGAAACCTTTGTGACAGGGCCGACGACCGGACCCCGTCGTCCGGTGGAATCCCCGCCACCCTACCCAGGGCGGGTGACGGGGAACACCGGCGTCCGTCCGGTGGACGGTGCGGAGCGACTACGCGGGCTGCGTCGCCGCCGCGATCCGCTCGTTGCGCAGCGCGTCGTACCAGCGGTCGTCCACCGGCGGCAGCGCGTTGACGTCCAGCGCCAGCTTCAGCAGCAGGTCCGCGATGTGCGGGTTCCGCGCCATGACCGGGCCGTGCATGTACGTACCGAAGACCGTCTCGTTGAACGCGCCCTCGGTGCCGTCGCCCGTGCCGTTGCCGTTGCCGAAGCGGACCCGCGCGAACGGCCGCGCGGACGGGCCGAGATGGGTGACGCCCTGGTGGTTCTCGAAACCGGTCAGCGGCGGCAGGCCGAGCTGCGGGTCGATGTCGCCCAGCACGTCGCCGACGCAACGCTCGCCCTCGCCGCGGGTGCTGTAGACGTCCAGCAGGCCCAGGCCCTGCTCGCGCTGGCCCAGGTCGTTGATGAACTCGTGGCCCAGGATCTGGTAGCCGGCGCAGACCGAGAAGACGATCGCGCCGTTGGCGACCGCCCGGTTGAGGCCGCCGTCGCGGCGCAGCCGCTCGGCCGCCAGCCGCTGCGGACGGTCCTCACCGCCGCCGATCAGGTAGATGTCCCCCGAGGTGGGGATCTGCTGGTCGGAGCGGACGTCCAGGCGCTGGACGTCCAGCCGGCGCTGGTGGGCGCGCCGCTCCAGGACCAGGACGTTGCCCTGGTCGCCGTAGGTGCTGAGCAGGTCGGGGTAGACCCACACCACACGCAGACTGTTCTGGCTCATGCTCATGGTCCTTTGCGGGTCAGTTGCCGACGCGGCGGCGGAGGTCCTGGAACGCGGTGTAGTTGGCGATGACCTCGATCCGGCCGGGCGGGGCCGACTGCACGGCCTCGTCCACGCTCTCGCAGACCCGGAAGTCCAGGCCGGCGACCTCCAGGCGCACCGCCAGGTCCAGCTTGCGGTCGCCGATCACGAAGATCGGGTGACCGGCGAGCCGGGTGTAGTCCACGTCCCACAGCCACGAGGTGTCCGTGCCGTCCGCGCCCCGCGCGTTCACCGACAGCAGCACCGGCGCCGGCGGGCCGTCGATCAGCGAGAACGTCTCCAGCCAGCCGGCCGGGTTCTTCGCCAGCAGCAGCCGCAGCTCGCGGTTCATGAACGTCACCACGTCGTACCGGCCGGCCACCGCCTGCACCTGGTACATCCGCTCCAGCGCCACCTGCGGCGGCACCCCGAAGGTCGCGGCCACGGCGGCGGAGGTGGTGGCGTTCGCCTTGTTCGCCCGGCCCGGCAGCTGGAGGTGGATCGGCCACGCCGACCCGTGCGGATCCAGCACGTAGTCGCCGGAGAGCGCCCAGCTCGGCGTCGGCCGGCGGAAGCCGCACTCGCCGCAGAACCAGTCGTCGCCCGGGCGCTGCATCACACCGCCGCAGGACGGGCAGGACCAGGCGTCGTCCTTCCACTCCTGGCCGGCCGCCACCCACACCACGTTCTGCGAGGACGAGGCGGCCCACACGATCAGCGGGTCGTCGGCGTTGGCGATGATCACCGCCTTGGAGCCGGCCAAGCCCTCCCGCCACTTCTCCGCCAGCATGCGGGTCTCCGCCGCGCGGTCGAGCTGGTCGCGGGAGAGGTTGAGCAGCGCTATGGCCTTGGGCGAGACGTCCCGGGCGACCATCGCCAGGTACTTCTCGTCCACCTCGATCACGCCGAAGCGCGCGTCCGAGCCGCCGGCCAGGGCGGAGGTGATGCCCGCGGGCATGTTCGCGCCCAGCGCGTTCGACACCACCGGGCCGCTGGCCCGCAGCGCCTCGGCGATCAGCCGCGTCGTGGTCGTCTTGCCGTTCGTGGCCGAGACGAGGACCACGTCGAGGTGGGTCGCCAGCCGGGCGAGCAGGTCAGGGTCGAGCTTGAGCGCGACCTTGCCGCCGATCACCGATCCGCTGCCGCGCCCCGCGGCTCGCGACACCGCTGCCGCGGCCTTGCCCGCTGTCACGGCCAGCTTGGCACGTGCGGACAGCGGCCCCGAGTTGCCTGCCATCGTCCTAGATCCTCCTTGTTCGGCGCCGTCGCCTGCCCCTGGTCCGCCGGCGGAACGCCCCCTCCGCGCCGAATCGTCAGCCAGGAGGCTTCGGTCGGGGATCAGCCTATCGAGATCCGCCCGTGGGCCCGAAACCGTCGTCCCCGGCCCCGTAGGGTGGACCCATGCGAAGACGTGCCATTCCCGGAAGTTCCGGACGCGTGCGGCCCGTGCGGCTGCTCGGTGATCCGGTGCTGGCCGCGCCCTGCGCCGAGGTCGAGGACTTCACGGCGCCCGTGGAGGTCGACGGGGAGCGCGTCGACCTGGCCGGCCTCGTGGAGTCGATGTTCGCCACGATGTACGCCTTCGACGGCGTCGGCCTCGCGGCCAACCAGATCGGCGTCCCGCTCCGGGTCTTCGTCTACGACTGCCCCGACGACGAGGACGTCCGCCACCTCGGCCACCTCGTCAACCCCCGGCTCGTGGCGACCGACGGCGTCGAGGTGCGCGGCCCCGAGGGGTGCCTGTCGCTGCCCGGCCTGGAGGCGCCGACGCCGCGCGCCGACGAGGCGGTGGTCGAGGGCTTCACCCTGGACGGCGCTCCGGCGCGGGTGACGGGCACCGGCTACTTCGCCCGCTGCCTCCAGCACGAGTGCGCCCACCTCGACGGCGGCCTCTACCTCGACCGGCTCACCGGCTCCGCCCACCGGCGCACCCTCCGCGCGGCGCGCCGGGCGCCCTGGGCGGGCGCGGGGGTACGGGCGGTGCCGTAGCGCGCGGGGCGCGCGGGGG
>NZ_JBPQTX010000194.1:0-13571 GCF_051386555.1 Streptomyces sp. URMC 126 | reverse complement strand
GTGGTGTGCCGTCCGGCGGCCGGCGCGGGCCGCGGGCCGCCGGACGGCGTGCGGATCGGGGCCGGTCAGGCGGGCGCGGGCGGTTCCGGCGCGGGGACGCACCCCGCGTTGACGGCCTCGGCGACCGCCGCCACGTGCGGGGACCGGACGATCCCGTAGTGCGTGGTGTCCAGGCACCGCGCCTCCGCCAGCAACGGCAACCGCTCGGCCCACAGCCGCCGTTGCTCGTCGACGGGCACCCGGGGCGGCAGCCCGGACTCCGCCCGGCCCGCGAGCCACAGCCGGACGGGCGTACCGGGCAGCGGCGGCGGCTCGTGGTCCGCCATGCCGACCAGGTTCGCGCGGCAGCAGCGCGCCAGCCGCTCGGCGTACGCGCGGGCCTCCGGACCCGCCACCGCGCCGGTACCGGCCTCGGCCAGCTCCCGGGCGAACAGGCGCTCCAACTGGTCCTCGTCGTAGCCGAGTACGTCCTTCCCGCCGCCGGGCGGCGGCGGGTCGAGCAGGTACAGCTCCGCGACCGGACCGTCGGCCGCCTCCTCCCGGGCCGCCATCGCCTGGGCCACCCAGGCGCCGAACGACCAGCCGGCCAGCCGCCAGCGCCAGGCGTCCCGGGGGAAGCGGGCGCGCAGCGCCGCGAGATAGCGGGCCGCGCGCTCGGTGACCGTCCACTCCGGGGCCTCGGCGCCGCGCAGCCCCGGGTCGCTGATCAGACAGACCGTCAGCCCGGGGGCGAGGGCCGACACCAGCTCGCGGTACGCCTGCACGTCCCCGCCGACCGGGTGCACCAGGCACAGCACGTCACCGCCCGTGCCCTCCTGCCAGACGTCCAGCGGCACGCCGTCCTGCGGGGCGTCCCCGCCCGTGGCGTCCGCCAGGTGCGCCAGCACCTCCCTCAGGCTCACCCGGTGGCTCAGCCGCGACAGTTCGAGCTCCACGCCGTACTCGTCCTCGACCGTGCTGATGAGGTCGAGGAGGGTGAGCGAGTCGGCGCCGTGGTCGTAGAGGGACGCCTCGGGGTCGAGCTCGTCCACGCCCAGGGAGCGGCACAGCCACTCCGCGAGCCGCTCGGCGGCGGCCGGGGTCACCGCCGCCTCGGGAGCCGCCGGCCGGTCCGCACCCGGCGGCGGCGCGTAGAAGACGCGCGCCTCCTCGGGGTCCGTGGTGGACACCAGGAGCTGGGGCAGGCGCAGCCGCAGGGCGTCGGCGAACAGCCGCTGCCCCTCCTTCACCGTCAGCCCCACCGCCAGGTGTGCCTGGTGGCGGGCGTCGGCGTGCAGGGCACCCAGCGCCATGCCGGTCTCGCTCCAGATGTCCCAGCCGACGCCGATCCGTACCGTCGTCCCGCCACCCTGGTACCGGGCGAACCCGTCCAGCAGGCCGTTGGCGGCGGCGTAGTCGAACTGACCGACGCCGCCGAACTGCGCGGACATCGACGAGCAGTAGACGGCGAACGCGGGCCGGTCCCGCTCGATCAGCCGCTCCACCAGGAGCGCGCCGCGCAGCTTGGCCGCCGAGGCGTGCCGCGCGGCGTCGGCGTCGCGCCGGACCAGCAGGCCGCCCGCGGCCACGCCCGCCGCGTGCACCACACCGTCGACACGGGTGGCGATCCGGTCGAGGACCGCCTCCGGGTCCGCCGTCGCGAGGTCCGCCTCCAGCAGGTCGACCCGGTCGGCCCAGGGGGCCAGCTCCTCCGGGAGCTCCGCGCGGCGGGCCAGCAGCACCACCCGGCAGTCCGCGTGCTCCAGCAGCCAGGCCGCCACGCTGCGGCCGATGCCGCCCGTGCCGCCGAGCACGAGGTACGTGCCCGGGCCCGCCGGACCCACCGGTGCCGGCAGCGGAGCCGGCGCGGGCACCGGCAGCAGCGCCTGCCGCCACCAGAAGCCCTGCCGCAGCGCCAGCCGGCGCGGCAGCTCCGCGGCCGGGTCCGCCCCGTCCGCCTCGGCCAGCAGCGCGGGCAGCGCCGCCCAGTCCGCCGGGTCGCGGCCGGGCAGGTCGAGCCAGCGGCCGTCGACGGCACACTCCTGCGGCACCACCTCCGCCGCGCCCGCCAGCAGCCCGAGTTCCGGCCGGGTGACCGGCCCCTCGACGGGCTGGGCGCCGTACGACAGCCACCACGGGCGCAGCCGCGTCCCCGCGGGCAGGCCGGCGGCGGCCCGGAGCAGCGCGGCGGGCGTGTCCAGGCAGGCCCACCGGGCGCGCTCCAGCGTCTCCTCGCCGACGGGGCCCTCCACGGCGAGCGGCAGCGCGTGCAGCCAGTCGAGCGTGGCCGTCCCGTCGTCGGCGAGCGCCTCCAACAGCCGCCGCAGGGACGCCGGATCGGCCGGGTCGACCTCGTAGCGGTCCGCTCCGACGCGGGTGAAGGACGCCGCCGCCCGGACGTGCGCCACCCGCTCGTACGCCGCCTCGAACGGACTCAGCGCGCCGGGCGGCAGGGGGCCGTCCGTCACCACCACCAGCGTGCCGGCGACGCGGGACGCGGGCTCCGCGGACGCGTGGTGCCGCCGCACCCAGTGCGGCTGACGCAGCCACTCGGCCTCCGGCAGCCGCTCCGGCCAGGACGGCGGGGCGAGAGGAGAGGGCGCGGCGACCGGGGCCGGGAGTGCCCGTTCGACCTCGTAGCGGGCCAGGCCGAAGGCGGGCGGCGGGAAGTCCCACGGCGCCTGCGCCGGCCCCTGCGGCCAGTCGATCTCCGCGCCCGCCTGCCACAGGGCCGCCAGTTCCCCGGCCGGACGGTCCTGGGCGCCGACGCTCGTCCCGTCCGGCTCCACGGCCGTACCGCCGGTCACCGTCCGCAGCCAGGCCACCGCCTCCGCCGCGTCCGCGCACACCGCCGCCGCCCGCCACTTCCGGGCCGGGCGCCCGGCTTGGAGATGCCGCAGCACCCGCCCGTACGCCTCGGGGCGCCGCTCCAGACAGTCCGCGATCCGGGCCGCGTCGGCGCGCAGACCGGCCTCGCTGCCACTGGACAGGGGCAGGACGGGCACGACCGGCCCGGCTGTCCCGGTCGCCGCGGCCGGGGCCGGTTCGCCGGCCTCCAGGACGACGTGGGTGTTGGTGCCGCCGATGCCGAAGCTGCTCACCGCGGCGACCCGCGGCCGGTCCGCAGGCCAGGGCTCGGCCGCCGTGGGGATCCGGAACGGCAGCCGCTCGTCGGCGATCTGCGGGTTGAGCCGCCGGAAGTCGACGGTGGGCGGGATCACCCCGTGGTGCACGGCCAGCGCCGCGCGCACCAGCCCGACGACGCCCGCGGCGGCCCCCAGGTGACCCAGCTGGCTCTTCACCGAGGACAGCGCGCACCGGCCCGGCTCCTCCAGGCCGTACGCCTGCCGGAGCGCGCCCACCTCGACGGGGTCGCCGAGCCGGGTGCCGGTGCCGTGCGCCTCGACGTACCCGAGGTCGGCGGCGGTGCGGCCGCTGCGCCGCAGGGCGGTGCGGATCACCTCGCGCTGCCCGGCGAGCGAGGGCGCGCTGTAACTCATCTTGTCCGAACCGTCGTTGTTGACGGCCGAGCCGGTGAGCACGGCGTACACCGTGTCGCCGTCCCGCCGGGCCAGCCGCAGCGGCTTGAGGACCACGACGCCGACGCCGCTGGCGCCGACCGTCCCGGCCGCGTCGTCGCTGAAGGGGCGGCAGTGCCCGTCGGGGGAGAAGATGTGCTGCGGCTGGTAGCGGTAGCCGTCGGTGAGCGTCGGGTCGACGAGGACGCCGCCGGCCAGCATCACCTCCGCGTCCCCTTGGCGCAGCAGCCCGGCCGCGACGTGCACCGCCAGCAGCGAGCTGGAGCACGCCGCCTGCACGGTGAACGCCGGACCGGTCAGCCCCAGATGGTAGGCGACCTTGGTGGTCAGGAAGTCCTTGTCGTGGTGCTGGGCCAGCCGGAACGCGTCCGGCAGCGCCGCCGGATCGGCGTCGCGCAGCAGGGACTGGAAGTAGGTGTTCTCGCCGCAGCCGGCCACGATGCCCGTACGCCGCGCCGGCGTGTCGCCCGTGATGCCGGCGTGGGCCAGCGCCTGCACCGACGCCATGAGCAGGTGGCGCTGCTGCGGGTCCATCAGCCGCGCCTCCTGCCGGCTGATGCCGAAGTACTCCGGGTCGAAGTCCAGCGGCCCGGACAGCTGGCTGCGCGCGCCCACCAGGCCGTCGGCCGCCTCGAAGCGCTCGATGCCGCGCCGGCCCGCGCACACCAGGTCCCAGAAGGCGGCCAGGTCGTCCGCGCCGGGCAGCCGGACGGCCATGCCGACGACGGCCACCGGCTCGTCCGCGGCGGGGCGGTCGTCCGTGACGGCGGGCGAGTCCGGCGCCGCGTCCCCTTCCAGGAAGCGGGCCAGCCGGCGCACGGAGACGTGCTCGAACAGGTCGGGGATGGAGAACCGCAGACCGGGCTCCCCGGCGCAGCGCAGATGGAAGCGCATCAGGTCGAGGCTGGACGCCCCCGCGTCGAAGAAGCGCTCGTCCGGGCCGACGGGACGACCCAGCACCTCCTCCAGGAGCGCCGACAGCCGCGCCTCCAGCGGCGACAGCGCCGCGCCGGAAGCGCTCCTCGGCCGCAGGTCCGCGCCGGGCGCCGTCAGGGCGCGACGGCGGTCCAGCTTGCCGCTGGGGGTCAGCGGCAGCGCGTCCACGACGCGGAAGCGGTCCACCCGTACGTGCGACGGCAGCAGCCCGGCCAGATGACCCGACAGCTCCTCCGCCGTCGGAGGCTCGCCGTGGCACTGGAGACAGGCGAGCAGGCGCCCGCCGTCCTGCGCCACGACCGCGTTGACGACGGCCGGGTGGCGCAGCAGCGCCGCCTCGACCTGCCCCAGCTCCAGCCGGTGGCCGCTCAGCTTGACCTGCTGGTCCTCTCGGCCCAGGTAGTGCAGCAGCCCCTGCCGGTCGAAGGACGCCCGGTCGCCGCTGCGGTAGAACAGGCCCTCCCCGGGCACCTCGGTGAAGCGAGTGGCGTTGAGCTCCTCGTCGCCCAGGTAGCAGGGCGCGGCCATCGGGCCGCCGATCAGCAGACTGCCCGGGCAGCCCGGCGGCACGGGCTCGCCCGCCGCGTCCACCACCCGCAGCACGGAGCCCGCCACCGGGCGTCCGATCGCCGGCCGGGACGGCCAGCCCGCCGGGTCGCCGTCCAGGCACAGACCGCTGACGACGTGCGTCTCCGTCGGCCCGTAGTGGTTGAACAGCCGGGCGCCCGGCAGCCCCGCGAACCAGCCGCGGACCGCGTCGGTGCACAGCAACTGCTCGCCCGCCGTGACCACTTCGCGCAGCCGGGAGGGGAAGCGGCCCAGCCGCACCCCGTGCTCGGCGAGCAACTGGAGGGCCACGTACGGCAGGAAGAGGCGCTCGACGCCGGCCGCCTCCAACTGGTCGAGCAGGGCGGGCGCGTCCCGCCGCCAGCCGGGCCGGACCAGGTGCAGCCGGCCGCCGCCGGTCAGCGTGGTGAAGACCTCCTGGAACGAGACGTCGAACGACAGCATCGAGAACTGCTGGGTGACCGCGGGCCCCGCGAGCCCTCCGTCCGTCTCCTGCCAGCGCAGCAGGTTGCACAGAGTCGCGTCGGGCACCTGGACGCCCTTGGGGCGGCCCGTGGAGCCGGAGGTGAACAGGGTGTACAGCGGACGCGTGCCGTCCGGGGCCTCCGGAAGACCCGTGTCGTCCGGTGCCGCGGTCAGCACCACCGGGTGGCGCGGCAGCGTCTCCGGGGCGAGGGCGTCCAGCGCGGGCGCGCCGCCCGGCGGGACCAGCACGCACAGCGGCGCCGCCTGCTCCAGCACCTGTCGCAGCAGCTCCGGCGGGTACGCCGGGTCCAGCGGGACGGCGGTCACGCCGAGCCGGGCCAGCGCGAGGAGGGCCACCACGTGCTCGACCGACGGCTCCAGGTACAGGGCGACGCTCGCCGGCCGCCCGGCGGGCGGCAGCGGATGCCGGTCCCGCAGCTCCAGCGCCAACCCGGCCGCGTACGAGGCCAGTTCGGCGTAGCGGACCTCGCGGCCGTCCGGCGTCACCACCGCCGTCGCGTCCGGGGCGCGGCGCGCCTGGCGGGCGAAGCCCTCGGCGACCGTGGTGAACACCGGCTCGACCGGCTCTCCCCGGCCGGGCTCCGGCAGACCGCGCCGGTAGCCGGCGACCAGCTCGGCCGGCGTGATGTCGCCACCCTCGGCGAGCGCCTCCAAGCCGCGCCGGAAGAGGGCGTCCGCGGCCGCGACCTCGTCGGCCGTGAAGTGGTCGGCGGCGTACTCCCAGAGGCAGTCCAGGCCGTCCCCGCGCTCCACGACCGAGAGCGTCAGCGGGCACTTGGCGTCCGCCGGGGCGAGCCACAGCGGACGGGCCGTGACGCCCGGCAGGGAGAGGGCGGAGAAGTCCGTGTTCTCCAGGACGAACAGAAAGTCGAACGGCGGTCCGTCCGGCCGGGACGGCCGGTCGGCCAGCACGTCCGCGAACGCCACGTCCTGCCGCTCCAGCATCTCCCGCACCAGCTCGCCCTGGCGCAGCAACTGCCCGCGCAGGCTCTCGCGCGGCGCCACCTCGACGGGCAGCAGCACGGTGTTGGCGAACATGCCGACGCTGTCCGCGAACTCCCGCACCGGCCGGTTGGCCACCGGCCCCGCCAGCCGGGGCCGGGCCCGGCCCGTCACCCCGTACAGACTCCACGCGTACACGCCCAGCAGCAACTGGAAGCGGGTGAGGCCCAGATCGGAACAGAGCCGGTCGAGCACCGCGCGCCGCTCCGCGTCCAGCGTGGTGCACAGCAGCCGGCCGGTCTCCGCCGGCCGCGGCAGGGACGGCAGCGCGGGCTCCGCCTCCTCCACGCCGTCCAGGCGCTCGCGCAGCGCGGCCCGCTGCTCGGCGTAGCCGGGCGTGGCACACCACGCGGCCTGCCAGCCGGCGAAGTCCAGCGGCGTCGGCACGGCCGCCGGCGCGTCCGGCTCGGCCCCGGCCACCAGGGCCGCGTACGCCGCGGACACCTCCTCGAACAGCACGTTCAGCGACCAGCCGTCGACCGCGATGTGGTGCAGCCGCAGCAGCAGCGTCCCGCCGTCGCCCTCCGGGAGCCAGCGGGCGTGGCACATCTCGGGGCGGGCCAGGTCGAACGGCTCGTCCAGGAACCGGCGTCGGGCCTCCGGCCCGGCGTCCGTGCCCGTGACCCACGGGTCGTACGGCGCGCCGACCTCCTGCCGCAGTCCCCCGTCCGCCGGGACGAAGGCCGTGCGCAGCGCCGGGTGGCGCGCCACCAGCAGGCGCAGCGCCTCGCGCAGCGCACCGGTGTCCACGGCGCCGTCCAGCCGGAAGGCCATGCCCACGTGGTACGCCCGGGAGTCCGGCTCACGCTGCGCGAGCAGCCACAGCCGCTGCTGCTCGGACGTCGCGGGCGCCGACCGGGCGCCCGACGGGGCGGGCACCGGCGGGTACGCCGCCGCCTCCCCGTCGCGCAGCGCGGCGAGGACGCCGGCCAGGGAGGCGAAGTCCCCGTCGACCACGGCCGCGCGCGGCGGCTCGCAGCCCCAGCGGCGGCGCGCCTCGAAGCGCAGCCGCAGCGCCTTGAGCGAGTCGCCGCCACTGGCGATCCAGCGGTCGCCCGGCCGCAGGCCGGTGACGCCCAGCACCTCCTCGGCCAGGTCCAGCACCTCGCGCTGCCACGGCGTGACGTCCGCGCCGCCCTCCGCGCCCGCGGGGCGCCAGGGCTCCCCGCCGCCGGCCAGCAGGGCGGCCTGGTCGACCTTGCCGTTGGCGTTCAGCGGCAGGGCGGCGACCCGGTACACGTGGTGCGGGCGCATGTACGGCGGCAGGGCCGCGGTCAGGTGCCGGTCGAACTCCTCGTACGCCAGCCCCTCGTCCGGCACCACGAACGCCAGCAGCTCCAGCACGCCGGCCGCGTCGGGCCGGGTGCACACGTACGCCCGGCGGACGGCCGGGTGGGACGCGATCCGCTGCTCCAGCTCGCCGGGCTCGATGCGGAAGCCCCGCACCTTGACCTGCCGGTCGACGCGCCCGACGTAGGTGACGAGCCCGTCGTCGTCCAGCCGGACGAGGTCGCCGGTGCGGTAGTGGCGCTCCCGGCCGCCGTCGTACCAGGGCAGGCGGACGAACGCGCGGGCGGTCTCCTCGGGCCGGTTGCGGTAGCCCGCCGCCAACCCCGCGCCCGACAGCAGGAGTTCGGCCGTCTCGCCCGGGGCGGCCGGGCGGTCGCCGGAAGTGGCCACGGCCAGCGCGCCGGTGCCCGGCAGGGGGCGCCCGATCGGCACCTCGTCCCCGTCGAAGTCCCGGGGGACCGGGTGGATCAGCGCGAACGTCGTGCACTCGGTCGGGCCGTACACGTTGTAGAGGGTGGTGGCGCTGTCCGGGTTGGCGCGGTACCAGTCGCGCAGGACGCGGGCGGTGAGCTTCTCGCCGCCGACGAGCACCTCGCCGACGCCGGAGAAACAGTCGGGCACGGCGTCGGCCACGGCGTTGAACAGGGCCGTGGTGATGAACAGGACGTCGAGCCGGGCCTCGCGCACGGCGGCGGCCAGCGGTTCGGGGGCCTGCGCCGCCGCGTCGTCCAGCACCACGCAGCAGCCGCCGGTCAGCAGCGGCACCCAGACCTCGAAGTTCAGCGCGTCGAACGCCGGGTTGGCCAGCCAGCCGTGCCGCCTGGGGCCGCCGGGCCGCAGCCAGCCCTCCCGGGCCAGCCGCAGGACGCCGGCGCCCGGTACCTCCACGCCTTTGGGGACACCGGTGGTGCCGGAGGTGTAGAAGACGAACGCCGTGTCCGAGGGGCCGGTCTCGGGCTCGTCCTCCGCCGTGTCACCGCCGGTCCCGGCCGTGCCGGCACCGGCCTCCAGCGTCGCGGCCGCGAGCGGGACGAGGTCCTCGCCGGCGCCGGCGGGCGGGGTCCCGTCGTGGACCACCGCGACGGCGCCCGAGTCGGTGAGGATGTGCCGCTGCCGGTCGGCGGGGCTCTGCACGTCCAGCGGGACGACCACCGCGCCCAGCCGCAGGATGCCGAGCATCACCCGGACCAGGCGCGCGGAGCGCGGCAGGGCCACGGCCACCGCCTGCCCCGGCCGGACGCCGCGTGCGCGCAGCGCGCGGGTGACGGCGGCGGATCCGGCGTCGAGCCCGGCGTAGTCGAGGACCCGGCCGCCCTCCAGGACGGCGGGGGCGGACGGGGTGCGGCGGGCCCGGCCGAGGACGCTCTGGGCCAGGCCGAGGGGGCCGCGGTCGGGGATCGTCATCGGGTCTCCTGCGCCGGGGCGGTACGGGGGGCGGGAACGGCGGCGGAAGGCGCCGGGGAGCGGGACGGCTCGGCATCGTCCGGTGTACGGGACGGGTCGACGCCGGCCGGTACGCGGGGTGGTTCGACGTCGGCCGGTGCACGGGACGGCCCGGCCCCGGCCGAAACGCGGGACGGCCCGGCCCCGGTCGCCGCACGGGACAGCTCGGCCTCGATCAGCGCGGCCACCCGGACCACGCCCTCGCCCTCCAGCACGTCCCAGTGGCCGCAGGCCAACGGCTCGACCACCACGGCGTCATCGGTCCGCCGGCCCCAGAACTCCCGCTGGCGGCGCAGGTGGGCGGGGTCCACCCGCTCGCCGTCCGCGCCCTCGGCCTGGACCAGCACCGTACGGGCGGCCGTCGGCGGCACCGTGTAGTCGCGTGTGGTCAGCCGGCTGTGGTTGTAGACCCGGAAGTACCGTTCGATCTGCTCGTCGTCGATGCCGGGGTACATGCCGTTGAAGCGGACGAGCTTGTCGCGGAACTCCGCGAGCTCCACCGGCTCGATCGCGGCCCGTTCGGCGGGGTCGTCGGTGCCGTGGGTGTCCAGCAGCACCACGCTCACCCCGGTACGGCCGGCCGCCGCCAGCCGGCGGCCCATCTCGTGGGCGATCAGCCCGCCGTACGACAGCCCCGTGAGCACCAGCTGCCCCTCGGGCAGCGGCTCGATCAGCCGCAGATACTCCTCCGCCATCGCCTCGATGGTGGGAAGAAACGTTTCACCTTCGTTGAGGCCCGGGGCCTGGACACCGGTCACGCCGACCTCGTCCGGCAGCAGCCCGGCGAGCGGCAGATAGCAGAAGGCGGTGCCCCCGGCCGGGTGGACGCAGACCACCCGCGCCGTCCCGGCGCCCGGGCGGAACTCGATGAGACTCCCCGGGCGGCGTTCCGCGACACCCTCGCGGAGCAGACCGCCCAGCGCCTCGATCGTGGGACGCAGCAGCACGTCGCGCACCTGCAGTGGCACGCCGAACGCCTCGCGCACGGCGTGGGCCAGCTTGATGGCGGAGATCGACGTGCCGCCGAGGGCGAAGAAGTCGTCCCGGACGCCGATGTCCTGGTGCAGCAGCAGGCCGCGCCATATCTGATACAGCGTCAGTTCTATCTCGTCGCGCGGGCTGGCCTGGTTGACCGCGACGGGTCCCCGGGCGGCGGCGCGCTCCAGCACCACCGCGCGGTCGAGCTTGCCGTTGGCCGTCAGCGGCAGGCGCGGGAACTCCACGAACACCTGGGGGATCATGTAGTCCGGCAGCCGCCGGGCCAGCGCCGCCCGCCACTCCGCGACCGGCCGCGGCTCCACGGCGTCCCGCCCCACGGCCGCCACCAGCACGGGGCCGCCCCGCGCCGTACGGTCCACCAGCACCGCCGCCTCGCCGACGCCCGGCTCGGCCCGCAGCGCGGCCTCCACCTCGCCCGGCTCGATCCGGAACCCGCGCAGCTTCACCTGGTCGTCCACGCGCCCCGCGTACTCCAGCGCGCCGTCCGACAGCCACCGGGCCAGGTCGCCGGTGCGGTACATCCGCCCGCCCGGCACGAACGGGTCGGCCACGAACCGCCCGGCCGTCAGCACCGGCCGGCCCAGGTAACCGCGCGCCAGCCCCGCCCCCGCCACGTACACCTCACCCGGCACGCCCGGCGGCACCGGCCGCAGCCGTCCGTCCAGCACGTACACCCGGGTGTTGCCGATCGGCCGGCCGATCGGACTCTGCCGCTCCAGCGGCCGGGGCGTGAAGTGCGCCGTGCTGTACACCGTCGTCTCCGTCGGCCCGTAGCCGTACAGGACCCGCAGGCCCGGCACGGCCTCGGCGAAGCGGTACAGCGCGCCCTCCGGCAGCGACTCCACTCCCGTCAGCAACTGCCGCAGCGCCAGCCCCTTCAGCCGCTCCGCCGGTGCCTCGTCGATCCACCGGACGAAGGCCGGCGGCAGGAACGCCTGCGCCACCCGGTGCTCGCGCATCCAGTCCAGCAGCGCCGCCGGGTCCAGGCGCACCTCGTCCGGCACCGGGTACAGCACACCCCCGGTGGTCAGCGGCAGCAGCAGCTCCTGCTGTGCCACGTCGAAGCCCGTGCTCGCCCACTGCGACGCGGGCTCGCCGGGCAGTGCCCCGCACCGCGCCAGCCAGTGGTCCAGCAGGTTGAGGACGGCGCGGTGCGGCACCGCCACGCCCTTGGGCCGACCGGTCGAGCCGGACGTGTAGATGACGTACGCCAGATCGTCGGGGAACGCGGTGACGCCGGGCGCGTCCGCGCGCTCCGCCTCCGCCTCGACCGCGGCGAGCGGCGCCCACCCCTCGGGCGGCGCCGGCTCACCGCTCAGCACCACCGCCGGACCGGCGTCCGCCACCATCCCGGCCAGCCGCTCCTCCGGCAGGTCCGGGTCGAGCGGCAGACAGACCGCACCGGCCTTGAGGACGCCCAGGGCGCCCACCGCCAGCCCCGCCGACCGCCGCACGTGCAGACCCACCACGTCCCCGCGCCGCACGCCCCGGGCGATCAGGGCGTGGGCCAGCCGGTTGGCGCGCCGGTCCAGCTCCGCGTAGCCGAGCCGCACGGCGCCGTCCACCACGGCCGGCGCCTCCGGACGGGTCCGCGCCTGCGCCTCGAAACGCTCCACCAGCCCCGCGGGGTCGCCCGGCAGGGCGGTGGCGTTCCACTCCTCCAGCAGCCGCCGGCGCTCCGGCCCGTCCAGCAGCGACAGATCCGCCACCGGACGTTCCGGGCCGTCGGTCATCCACTCCAGCACCCGCCGCAGCCGGCCGACGTAGCGCTCCGCCGTCACCTCGTCGAACAGCGCCTCGGCGTAGCGCAGACCGCCGGTCAGCCGGCCGTCCTTCTCCGCCACCATCAGCGTCATGTCGAACGTGGCACCGGGCGCGGGCAGCGGCAGCGGCGCCACCTCCAGGCCGGCCAGCTCCAGCGCGCCGCCGTCCGTGTACTGCCACGCCAGCATGGTCTGGAACAGCGGCGTGTGCGCCGGACTGCGCACCGGCTTCACAAGCTCCACCACGTGCTCGAACGGCAGGTCCTGACGGCGCAGGCCCGCCCGCGCCACCGTCCGCACCCGGTCCAGCGCCTCGGCCACCGTCGGCTCGCCGGACAGGTCCACGCGCAGCGCCAGGGTGTTGACGAAGAAGCCCGCCACGCCCTCGACATCGCCCCGGCGGCGGTTCGCCACCGGTATCCCGACCACGAGGTCCCGCTGCCCGGACATCCGGGACAGCAGCAGGGACCAGCCGGTGAGCACCGTCATGAACACACTGGCGCCGTACCGCTCGCCGAGCGACTTCACCGCCGCCGTCAGTTCCGCGTCGAAAGCGAACCGCACCTCCGCGCCGCGGTAATCCTGTTCCGCCGGGCGCGGCCGGTCCGTGGGGAGTTCCAGCAACGGCGGTGCGCCCGCGAGGGATTCCGTCCAATAAGCGGCCTGCTCGGCGAACGTGCCGTCCTCCCACTCCCGCTTCTGCCGCACGGCGTAATCCGCGTACCCGGAAGGGAGCGGCGGCAGCGGGTCGGGTTCTCCGCGCAGGAACGCCGAGTAAAGCGCGCCGAGTTCCCGCATCAGCAGGACTTCCGTCCAGCCGTCGTAAATCGTGTGGTGGAACGTCAGCAGCAGATGGTGCCGGTCCTCGCCCAGGACGACCAGCCGGCCGCGCGCGAGCGGACCGCGGGCCAGGTCGAAGGGGGCGGCGGCCTCGTCCCGGCGGAGCTGCTCCAGACGCTCGTCGAGGGTGCCGCCGGCACCGGCCGCGGCGTGCCCGCCGACGGTCCGTGACAGGTCGTCCACGCACAGCGCGAACCCGACGTCCGCCGGATCCACGTGCTGGAACACCTCGCCGTCCACCGCAGACAGCCGTGTCCGCAGCGCCTCGTGGCGGGCCGTCAGGGCGTCCAGCGCACGGGCCAGGGCGGTGCGGTCGAGGGGGCCGCGCACCTCGAAGGCGAGCGGCACGTGGTACGCCTCGCTCGCCCCCGGAAGCTGGGACAGGAACCACAGCCGCCGCTGGGCGAACGACGCCGGAACGCGGCTGCCCCCGGGGGCCGTTCGGGTGGCGAGCGTGCCGTGGGCGGCGGCGGACGGGGAGGCCGGGGCGGCGGGCGGCGCGGTGCGGGCGGATGGCCCGCCGACCGGCTCCTGCCGCGCCGGTGACGGCTCGTCGGGGAGGTGGTTGCTGGGCGTCTGCTGCGCGGGCAAGGCTGCTTCTTCTCCTCAAGGGGAGGGTGGTTCTGGGCGGGCTCCGGTGCCCTGACGGCCGGGATCGCCGGACGGAGGGGGAGCCCGTCCTGGTGCGGCGCCGTCTGTGCGGGGCCGACAGGGCACATTGGAAGGG
>NZ_JBPQTX010000193.1:0-13709 GCF_051386555.1 Streptomyces sp. URMC 126 | reverse complement strand
CTCCCCCTCCTCCCCCACGCCACCACCGGCCTCCATCCGCCTCGTCAGCGCCACGACCGCGTGCGCGGCCGAGGCGAGGGTGGTGTGCCGGTGCCAGCCGCCGAAGGAACGTCCGGCGAAGTCCCGGACGCCCACCCGGTCGGAGATCTCGTGGAAGTCCCGGTCCACCCGGTCCTGCAGCCGGGCCAGCCGCACCAGCGCGGCCGGCGGCACGTTCAGCAGGTCGGTGAGCCACAGCTCGGGGGCCCGGCGGCCGGCCCGCTCGGCCCGTTCCTCAAGGCCGAGCAGCAGCATCTCCCGGTGCCGGACGGGCGCGCCCGCCGCCGTCCGCGCCACCGGCAGCCCGACCCGCACGGCGGCCGCGAGGGCGCTCCGCGCGGTCCCCGGGCCCGCGTCGCGCCAGAGCACCGGGCGCCGGAGGTCCCGGGCGGCGGCCATGACATGCTGGGCGGTGAAGGTACCGCCGCGGCCCGGCAGGGTCGGCTCGGACAGCGTCAGCCGCAGGCTGCCGCCGACCCGGGCGAGGACGGGCACGCCGACGGCGCGCAGCCTGGGCAGGGCCGCCAGGGTGTCGGCCTCCCGGGCGTCCAGCACGACCGGCCGCACCGGCAGGCCCCAGTCCCGCGTCATCCCGGTGAACGCCTCGACCGCGCACTCCCCCCACGTCTCCTCGGTCACCGAGTCCGGGATGCCGGCCTGGCGCCGCCGCGCCGGGTCGTCCAGCCAGGCGCCGGAGAGGTGCAGCCGCCAGCCGACCGGGACGGTGAGCTCCGGCGAGGCCGCCCACACCCCGACGGCCTGCTGGGAGTTGAGCACCTGCCGGGCGTCCGGGCAGAAGCGGCGTTCGACGCCGACGGAGTTGTCGCCGGCCTTGGGGATCGTCATGGGCCGCACCACCCACGCCTGCGGCGGCACGGCCCGTACGACGTGGTGCGCGAGCGCGCGGCGCACCGGGCCCCAGGCCCAGGGGGAGGCGGCGATGAAGTGGTGGAGGCTCTGCTCGGCGGCCGGGCCGCCGGTCTGTGCCGCGATGTTGCGGATGGATTTGCGGCCCCGCGCCCCCAGCAGGCCGCGCAGATAGTCCTCGCCTCGGCGACGCTGGTCGGTGCGGGGCAGGGAGGCGAAGAGGGGGGCGCACAGCTCGGCGAAGACCAGGTCGCGCGCGTCCGGCCCGCCCGGCCCCGGCCACCGCCCATCCGACACCGGTCGCCGCCCGTCCGGCCCCGGTCGCCACCCGTCCGGCAGCGGCCGCCGCCCGGCCGTCATCATGTGCACAGCCGTCCCGTTCATCCCTGTCCCCCGCTTCTTTCCTGCCGGTTCGTTCCCGTCGGCGTTCCCGCACTGGCCGGGCCGGCCACCACCCTCGCCCCGGGGCCCACGCCCGGCACAGGTGTGCCGGGCACCCGGTGAGCCCGCCGGAAGGTGGTCCGGCCACCAGGGGGGCGCGGAGGGGCGGCCGGGGCGCGCGGCGTCGCGTACGCGGGTGTGCCGGGGCCACCGCACCCCCGCGGCGGGCGCCCGGCGCCCCGGCGGACGACGGCCGTGCGGCCGGTCGGCGGGTCCGGGGGGTCGGGCGGTGCGGCGTTGCGGCTACCGTGGTGACGTGCGCCGACGGGAACGAGACACCCGTGGGCGTGGTCGTACCGGTGCCGCCGGCCGCCCGCACGGGAGCGGCGGACCGGTGGACGCCGCATGGGCTCAACTGAGCAGGAAGAAGTGAGCAGGGTGTTGGTGCAGGTCAGCGCGGAATTCCGGAATACGGGGCAGGCGTCGTGCACATTGTGATCATGGGGTGTGGGCGGGTCGGCTCGGCCCTGGCCCAGACCCTGGAGCAGCAAGGCCACACGGTCGCGGTCGTCGACCAGGACCCGACCGCCTTCCGGCGCCTCGGCTCCGGCTTCGGCGGACGGCGGGTGACCGGGGTCGGCTTCGACCAGGACACCCTGCGGGAGGCGGGCATCGAGGAGGCCGGCGCCTTCGCCGCGGTGAGCAGCGGTGACAACTCCAACATCATCGCGGCCCGGGTGGCGCGCGAGATGTTCGGCGTCGAGAACGTCGCCGCCCGCATCTACGACCCGCGCCGCGCGGAGGTCTACCAGCGGCTGGGCATCCCCACGGTGGCCACGGTCCGCTGGACCGCCGACCAGATGCTGCGGCGCTTGCTGCCGTCCGGCGCGGAGCCGCTGTGGCGCGACCCCACCGGGGGCGTCCAGCTGGCCGAGATCCCGGTCGCGGAGGCCTGGATAGGGCACCGGATCAGCAAGCTCCAGGAGGAGACCGGGGTCCGGGTGGCCTTCCTCACCCGGCTGGGCGAGGCCGTCCTCCCGTCGTCCTCGACGGTGCTGCAGGAAGGCGACCTCGTGCACGTGATGATGCGCACCGACGAGGTCGAGACGGTGGAGGCCGCGTTCGCGCAGGGCCCCGAGGAAGGTGGCCACTGATGCGAGTCGCAATCGCGGGAGCGGGCGCCGTCGGCCGGTCGATCGCCGGCGAGTTGCTGGAGAACGGGCACGAGGTCCTGCTCATCGACAAGGCGCCGTCCGCCATCTCGGTGGAGCGGGTGCCGCTGGCCGAGTGGCTGCTGGCCGACGCCTGTGAGATCACCTCGCTCGACGAGGCGGCGCTCCAGCGCTGCAACGTCGTGATCGCCGCCACCGGTGACGACAAGGTCAACCTCGTCGTCTCGCTGCTGGCCAAGACGGAGTACGGGGTCCCGCGCGTCGTGGCGCGGGTGAACAACCCCAAGAACGAGTGGCTGTTCAACGAGTCCTGGGGCGTGGACGTCGCCGTCTCGACGCCGCGCCTGATGTCGGCCCTGGTCGAGGAGGCGGTGAGCGTCGGCGACCTGGTCCGGCTGCTGCGCTTCAGCCAGGGGGACGCCAACCTGGTCGAGCTGACGCTGCCCCCGGAGGCGGCGCTCGCCGGGACGCGCGTCGGCGACGTGGACTGGCCCGAGGACACCTCGCTGGTCACCATCATCCGCGGCAACCGCGTCCTCACCCCCAACAAGGAGGACGTTCTGGAGGCCGGCGACGAGCTGCTGTTCGTCGCGGCGCCGGCGCGCGAGGAGCAGCTGGAAGACCTGCTGTCGGTCCGCCGCGAGGAGCCCACCGACTGACGCTGAGGCGCGACGCTTGATGTGCGAGAGCCCCCGGGACACGCGTTCCGGGGGCTCTCTTACGTTCACCAGCGGGGGCAGGAGGACGCTACGGGGTCACCCGGTCCTCCGACGTACCGCTCGCGGTCTTCGCCTCGCGCTCGGCGGCCTCCGCCGCCTCCATCTCCGCGAACACGTCGATCGGCGGCGGCGCCTTGGCCAGGAAGATCCAGGTCAGGTAGACGGAGAGCAGCATCGGCGGGATGCCGAGCGCCACCTTGACCCAGCCGAGCTGGGTGGCGTCGCCCCACCAGTACAGCGGGAAGAGGATCGCCGACTTGGCGAGCAGGATCAGCCCCCAGGCCCAACTGGCCTTGGTGTACGCCTTCTTGCGGCCGGGGTTGCGGGTGCGCCAGGAGAGGTTCTCCTTGAACACCGGGCCGAGGATCAGGCCGAGCAGCGGGCAGCCGAGCAGGGCCGTCACGATGTAGGCGATCGCCAGGCCGAGGGTGTAGAGCATGCCCGGCAGGTAGAAGTTCTTGGCGTCGCCGGACATCATCGCGAAGACCGCGCCGAAGGCCACGCCGAAGACGCCGCTGAAGGCGTGCTTCAGGGTGTCCTTGCGGACCAGCCGGGCGACACCGAGCACCAGGGACAGCGCCAGCGCGGCGATGGCCGCGGTGTGGATGTCCCGCTTGACGGTGAAGACCGCGACGAACACCAGGCCGGGCACGGTGGTCTCCACCATGCCCCGGACCCCGCCGAACGCCTCGAACAGGGCGGCTTCGGTGGCCGAGCGGGAATCGTCGTCCCGATGTCTTCCGGTCGGCCGGTCCATCGGTTCGTCGAGAGACGACAAGGGCTACTCCTGTCCGAGCGGTCGGAGTTCGTATCGGGGGTTGAACAGCACTCTCCGGCCGCGGCTCATGGAGATGCGACCGGAGGCGATCAGCTTACGGCCCGGTTCTATCCCGGCGATGGAACGGCGCCCCAGCCAGACGACGTCCACGGCGGCGGAGCCGTCGAACAGCTCGGCCTCCAGGGCGGGGACCCCGGCCCGGGGGCGCAGGGTGACGGTCCGCAGCGTTCCGGTGACCTTGACGATCTGCCGGTCACCGCAGTCGCCGATCTTCGTGCAGCCCACCGCTTCCGCGTCCTGCTGCAGCTCCGCGTCGTGCAGCTCCTCCTGCGAGGTGGAAAGCCGGTCGAGCATCCGGCGGAAACGGCCGGTCGGCTTGTCGGAACGGGATACGGCACTCATGAACCCAGCGTACCGGGGCCGGGGAGGGGCCTTGCAGCCTCCGGCCGCGCCTTTCCCGCCGAACCCACGGGCCCCGGCCCCCCGCCCCGCTCACAGCTCGAACCGGTACCCCATCCCCGGCTCCGTGATGAAGTGCTTCGGATGCGACGGATCCTGCTCCAGCTTCCGCCGCAGCTGCGCCATGTACACCCGCAGGTAGTTCGTCTCCGTCCCGTACGACGGCCCCCACACCTCCTGGAGCAACTGCTTCTGGCTGACGAGACGGCCCGTATTGCGGACCAGGACCTCCAGCAGGTGCCACTCCGTCGGCGTGAGCCGGACGTCCCGGCCCCCGCGGTTGACCTTCTTCGCCGCCAGGTCGACCGTGAAGGCCTCGGTCTCGACGATCGCGTCGTCGCCCGCCGCCGCGGCCCCCGTGGGCTCGGCGCGGCGGACGGCCGCACGCAGCCGGGCCAGCAGTTCGTCCATGCCGAACGGCTTGGTGACGTAGTCGTCGGCGCCCGCGTCCAGCGCCTCGACCTTCTCGTCGGAGGTCTGGCGGGCCGAGAGCACCAGGATCGGCACCCGGGTCCAGCCGCGCAGCCCCTTGATCACCTCGACGCCGTCCATGTCGGGCAGGCCCAGGTCGAGGATGACGACGTCGGGGTGGCGGGCGGCGGCGAGCTGGAGGGCGGTGGCGCCGTCGGGGGCCGCGTCCACCTCGTACTTGCGGGCCTTGAGGTTGATCACAAGAGCGCGGACGATCTGCGGCTCGTCATCCACCACGAGCACCCGGTTCATGCGGGACCACCTCTGCTGTTCATGCGGACCCCGCCGTGGGGTCCGGGAAATCGACGGGGAGCGGCCGGACGGCCCGGGTGACGGCTCACGTCGTGGCCTGCGCGGGAAGATCGGGGCGCACCGGCGGGCGCCCCGCCGCCATCCGCAGGGTGAGCACCATCGTCATGCCGCCGCCGGGGGTGTCCTCGGCGGCGAGCGTGCCGCCCATGGCCTCGGCGAAGCCGCGGGCCACCGCGAGGCCCAGCCCGACGCCGGCGCCGCGCGGGGCGTCGCCGTAGCGCTGGAAGGGCTCGAAGATCCGGTCCTTGGCGCTGTCGGGGACGCCGGGGCCCCGGTCGGCCACGCGCAGTTCGACGCGGTCGCCGAGGGCGCTGGCGGCCACGTGCACGGGCGTGCCGGCCGGGCTGTACTTGACGGCGTTCTCGACGATGTTGGCGACGCTGCGCTCCAGCAGGCCCGGGTCGACGGCGACCATCGGCAGCGTCTCGGGGATGTCGAGGGTGACGCTGCCCTCCGGGACGCCGCCGAGGGCCATCGGGACCACCTCGTCGAGGTCGATCTCGCGGATGAGCGGGGTGACGGTGCCGGTCTGGAGGCGGGACATGTCGAGGAGGTTGCCGACGAGGTGGTCGAGGCGGTCGGCGCCGTCCTCGATGCCGGCCAGCAGCTCGGCCTCGTCCTCCTCGGACCAGGCGACGTCGTCGGAGCGCAGCGACGTGACCGCCGCCTTGATGGCGGCGAGGGGGGTGCGCAGGTCGTGGCTGACGGCGGCCAGCAGGGCGGTGCGGATCCGGTTGCCCTCGTCCAGCCTGCGGGCCCGCTCGGCCTCGCCGACCAGCCGCTGGCGGTCCAGGACCAGCGCGGCCTGGGCGGCGAAGGCGGCCAGCACCCGGCGGTCCTCGGCGGGCAGGACGCGTCCGGCGAGGACCAGCGCCATGGTGTCGCCGACGGGCATGTCCACATCGCCGTCCTCGGGGCGCAGCAGCGGCTTCCCGGAGTTGCCGACGACGCTCGCGGCGCAGGTCCAGGGGTCGACGTCGCTGGCGCGCTCCAGGAGGGCGACGGAGTCCATGGAGAAGGTCTCCCGCAGCCGCTCCAGCAGCGCTTCCAGGCTGTTGTCGCCGCGCAGCACGCTGCCGGCCAGGAACGACAGTATTTCCGACTCGGCGCGCAGCCGGGCGGCCTGGTGGGTGCGGCGGGCGGCCAGGTCGACGACGGAGGCGACGGACACCGCGACGAAGACGAAGATCGCCATGGCGACGATGTTCTTCGGGTTGGTGATGGTCAGCCGGTGTACGGGCTCGACGAAGTAGTAGTTGAGGAGCAGCGAGCCGAAGGCGGCCGAGGCCAGCGCCGGCAGCAGCCCGCCGAGCAGGGCGGCGGCCACCGTCATGCACAGGAACAGCAGCATGTCGTTGGCCAGGCCCAGGTCCGGGACGACGTGCGTCAGCAGCAGGCTGAGCAGGGCGGCCCCGGCGACGCCGACGACCCAGCCGGCCACGATGCGGCCCTTGCCGAGCCGGGCGCCGCGGGCGACGGGCAGTCCCCGGCCCTTGGCGACCTCCTCGTGGGTGACGATGTGCACGTCGAGGTCGGGGCCCGAGTCCCGGGCGACGGTCTGCCCGACGCCGGGCCCGAAGATGTACTGCCAGGTCTTGCGGCGGCTGGAGCCGAGGACGATCTGGGTGGCGTTGACGCCGCGCGCGAACTCCAGCAGGGACGCGGGCACGTCGTCGCCTATGACGTGGTGGAAGGTGCCGCCCAGGTCCTCCACGAGGGTCCGCTGGACCGCCAGCTCCTTCGGCGACGCGGCGGTCAGCCCGTCGCTGCGGGCGATGTAGACGGCGAGGATCTCGCTGCCGGAGCCCTTGGCCGCCATCCGGGCGGCGCGCCGGATGAGGGTGCGGCCCTCGGGGCCGCCGGTGAGGCCCACGACGATCCGCTCGCGGGCCTGCCATATCGTCGAGACGTCGTGGTCGGAGCGGTACTGCCGCAGGTACTCGTCGACCCGGTCGGCGGTCCACAGCAGGGCCAGCTCGCGCAGGGCGGTGAGGTTGCCGGGGCGGAAGTAGTTGGAGAGCGCCGCGTCGACCTTGTCGGGCTGGTAGATGTTGCCGTGCGCCATGCGCCGGCGCAGCGCCTGCGGCGACATGTCGACGAGCTCGATCTGCCCGGCCCGGCGGACGACCTCGTCGGGGACGGTCTCCTGCTGGCGGACGCCCGTGATCGACTCGACCACGTCGCCCAGCGACTCCAGGTGCTGGATGTTGAGGGTCGAGACGACGTCGATGCCGGCCTGGAGCAGTTCCTCGACGTCCTGCCAGCGCTTGGTGTTGCGCGAGCCGGGGACGTTGGTGTGGGCGAGCTCGTCGACGAGGGCGACGGCGGGGCGGCGGGCCAGGACGGCGTCGACGTCCATCTCGGTGAAGACGCCGTCCCGGTAGCGGATCTCGCGCCGGGGCACCTCTTCCAGGCCGCGCAGCATGACCTCGGTGCGCGGCCGGCCGTGGTGCTCTACGAACCCCACGACGACGTCGGTGCCGCGCTCCACCCGTCGGTGGGCCTCGGAGAGCATGGCGTAGGTCTTGCCGACGCCCGGTGCCGCACCGAGGTAGATCCGGAGATTGCCGCGTCCCATGGCCCCATTGTCTTTCAGCGTCGCGCCGGGGACCGGGCCGGTTCTCCGTCCTGGATGCCGCACCGGCGCGCAGTCGAAGCTTACGGCGGGCGGTCCGGACATTTCGGGCCCACCGGGAGCGTGCGCCGGGTATTGACGCAGCTCTGACGCCTGACCGGCCCGGAAGGCGGGGCGGCAACCTCCCGGAAGGCGTATCGGGACGATCCGGAATAACGTGAAGGTATCTCCCGGGTGGCCGGGTGCGGCCGCCCCTCCCCCGAGCCCCCGCCGACGAGGAGGCACCGATGCCCGATCACCCCACCCGCCCCGATCGCACGCTCCGGGACAAGGTCGTCGTGATCGGCGGCGCGTCCCGGAACCTCGGCGGCCTGCTCGCCCGGGAGGTCGCCCGGGACGGCGCCAAGGTCGTCGTCCACTACAACAGCGACTCCTCGCGCGACCTGGCCGAGCGGACGGCCGAGGACGTCCGGAAGGCCGGCGGCGAGGCCGTCACCCACCAGGGCGACCTGACCCGGGTCGCGGAGGTGGAGAAGCTCTTCGACGTGGCGGTCGAGGCCTTCGGCAGGGTCGACTGCGTGGTCAACACCGCCGGCATGGTCATCAAGAAGCCGATGACCGAGACGACGGAGGAGGAGTTCGACAAGATGTTCGCCGTCAACACCAAGGCGGCGTACTTCATGATGCGCGAGGCCGCCAAGCGCGTGGAGGACGGCGGAAAGATCGTCACCATCGTCACCTCGCTGCTGGCCGCCTACACCGGCCTGTACTCCGTCTACGCCGGCAGCAAGGCGCCCGTCGAGCACTTCACCCGCGCCCTGTCCAAGGAGCTGTTCGGCCGGAACATCTCGGTCAACAACATCGCCCCCGGTCCGATGGACACCGGCTTCTTCTACCCGGCCGAGACGGACGACTCCATCGCGTACCACAAGTCGTCCGCCATGAACGGCGAGCTCACGAAGATCGAGGACATCGTCCCGTATGTGAAGTTCCTGCTCACGGACGGCTGGTGGCTCAACGGGCAGACGCTGTTCGTCAACGGCGGCTACACCACGCGCTGACACGGCGAAGGGCCGCGCCGGACGGATCCGGCGCGCCCCTCCCCGTGGACTAACGGTCGGCGGCCAGCTTCCTCAACGCCACGTTCAGCTTCAGGACGTTGACGCGCTCCTCGCCCATGAAGCCGAGCAGCCGCCCGTCCGTGTGGTCCTTCACCAGCCGCTCGACCTCGTCGGCCGGCAGGCCGTTGGCCTTGGCGACGCGGGCCGCCTGAAGGCGGGCGTACGCCGGGGAGATGTCCGGGTCGACGCCGGAGGCCGAGGCGGTGAGGGCGTCCACCGGGACCGACGCCGGGGAGACGCCGTTGAAGGCGGCGACGTCCGCGCGGCGCTTCTCGACGCTCTCCAGCAGCACCTTGCTGTCGGCCGCCAGGTTGGAGGCGCCCGAGACGAGCAGGCTGTACTTGGTGTTCTCGGTGTTGGGCCCGGCCGCCGAGGGGCGCGGCTGGAAGAACTTCGGGTCCGGCAGCGGGTTGCCGTCCTTGTCCTTCTTGTCGAGCGTGTAGCTCTGGCCGAGGAGCGCCGAGCCGACGGACTTGCCGTCCACCTTCACCTCGGAGCCGTTCGCCTTGTCGTGGAAGGCCAGTTGGGCCAGGCCCGTGACGACCAGCGGGTAGATCACGCCGCAGATCACCGTGAGGACGAGCAGGGCCCGGAGCCCCGCCCCCGCCACTCGGGCCGCGCTGCGTACGGAGATGTTCATGGTGTCGTCACCCGATGCCAGGGATGAGGGAGATGAGCAGGTCGATGATTTTGATGCCGATGAACGGGGAGATCAGGCCGCCCAGCCCGTAGATCAGGAGGTTGCGGCGGAGCATCGCGTCCGCGCTCATGGGCCGGTAGCGGACGCCCTTGAGGGCGAGCGGAACCAGCGCCACGATGATCAGCGCGTTGAAGACGACGGCCGACAGGATCGCGGTCTGCGGCGAGTGCAGGCTCATGATGTTGAGCTTGTCGAGGCCCGGATAGGCCACCGCGAACATCGCCGGGATGATCGCGAAGTACTTCGCGACGTCGTTGGCGATGGAGAACGTCGTCAGCGCGCCCCGGGTGATCAGCAGTTGCTTGCCGATCTCCACGATCTCGATGAGCTTGGTCGGATCGGAGTCGAGGTCGACCATGTTGCCGGCCTCCTTGGCGGCCGACGTACCGGTGTTCATCGCCACGCCGACGTCCGCCTGGGCCAGCGCGGGCGCGTCGTTCGTCCCGTCGCCGGTCATCGCGACGAGCTTGCCGCCGGCCTGCTCGCGCTTGATGAGGGCCATCTTGTCCTCGGGGGTGGCCTCGGCGAGGAAGTCGTCGACGCCCGCCTCCTCGGCGATGGCCTTGGCCGTCAGCGGGTTGTCACCCGTGATCATGACGGTCTTGATGCCCATGCGGCGCAGTTCCTCGAACCGCTCCCGCATGCCCTCCTTGACCACGTCCTTGAGGTGGATGACACCCAGGACCCGCGCGCCCTTGTCGTCCTCGACGGCCACGAGCAGCGGGGTGCCGCCCGCCTGCGAGATGTCGTCGGTGAGCTGCCGGGCGTCCCCGGCGACCGTGCCGCCCCGCTCCTCGACCCAGGCGATCACCGAACCGGTCGCGCCCTTGCGCACCTTGCGGCCGTCCACGTCCACACCCGACATCCGGGTCTGGGCGGTGAACGGGATCCACTCGGCGCCCACCAGCTCGCCCTCGTGCCGCTCCCGCAGCCCGTACTTCTCCTTGGCGAGGACGACGATCGAGCGGCCCTCCGGCGTCTCGTCGGCGAGCGACGAGAGCTGTGCCGCGTCCGCGACCTCGGCCGCCATGGTGCCCTTGACGGGCACGAACTCGGCGGCCTGCCGGTTGCCGTAGGTGATGGTGCCGGTCTTGTCGAGCAGCAGCGTCGAGACGTCGCCCGCGGCCTCCACCGCGCGCCCGGACATCGCCAGGACGTTCCGCTGCACCAGCCGGTCCATGCCGGCGATGCCGATCGCCGACAGCAGCGCGCCGATCGTGGTCGGGATGAGGCAGACCAGCAGGGCCGCCAGGACGATCATCGTCTGTTCGGCGCCCGCGTGGATGGCGAACGGCTGGAGGGTGACGACCGCCAGCAGGAAGACGATGGTCAGCGAGGCCAGCAGGATGTTGAGCGCGATCTCGTTCGGCGTCTTCTGCCGGGCCGCGCCCTCGACCAGGTTGATCATCCGGTCGATGAAGGTCTCGCCCGGCTTGGTGGTGATCTTGATGACGATGCGGTCGGAGAGCACCTTGGTGCCGCCGGTGACGGCCGAGCGGTCGCCGCCGGACTCCCGGATCACCGGGGCGGACTCGCCCGTGATCGCCGACTCGTCCACGGAGGCCACACCCTCGACGACGTCGCCGTCGCCCGGGATGACGTCCCCGGCCTCGCAGACGACCAGGTCGCCGACGCGCAGCTCGGTGCCGGGCACCGACTCCTCGGAACCGCCGGTCAGCCGGCGGGCCACGGTGCCGGTCTTGGCCTGGCGCAGGGTGTCGGCCTGCGCCTTGCCCCGGCCCTCGGCGACGGCCTCCGCCAGGTTGGCGAAGAGGACGGTCAGCCAGAGCCAGACGGTGATCGTCCAGCCGAACCAGTCGCCCGGGTCCTTCAGGGCCAGCGCGGTGGTGACCACCGAGCCGACCTCGACCACGAACATCACCGGGGACTTGACCATCACCCGGGGGTCGAGCTTCCGGAAGGCGTCCGGCAGCGACTTCAGCAGTTGCGCCGGATCGAACAGGCCGCCGGTGACCCGGCCGTGCTCCTCGGAGCCGTGCGGCCGCTCGTCGCCCTCGGGGGCGGTACGGACAGGGGTGGTGGTGCTCATGAAAGTCCCTCCGCCATCGGGCCAAGGGCCAGGGCCGGGAAGTAGGTCAAGCCGGTGATGACGATGATCGCGCCCACGAGCAGCCCCGCGAACAGCGGCTTCTCGGTACGCAGGGTGCCCGCGGTCTCGGGGACGGGCCGCTGCTCGGCGAGCGAGCCGGCCAGGGCCAGGACGAAGACCATCGGCAGGAAACGGCCGAGCAGCATGGCGAGGCCGATCGTGGTGTTGTACCAGGGCGTGTTGGCGTTGAGGCCGGCGAAGGCCGAGCCGTTGTTGTTGGCGCCGGAGGTGAAGGCGTACAGAACCTCGGAGAAGCCGTGCGCCCCGCTGCCGTGCACCGAGTTGCCCGCGGTGTTGAGGATCGACTCCGGCGGCGACGACAGCGCCATCGACAGGGCGGTGAAGCCCAGCACCAGCGTCGGGGTGACGAGGATGTAGCAGGCGGCGAGCTTGATCTCGCGGGTGCCGATCTTCTTCCCCAGGTACTCGGGCGTCCGGCCGACCATCAGGCCCGCGATGAACACCGCGATGACCGCCATCACGAGCATGCCGTAGAGGCCGGACCCGACACCGCCGGGCGCGATCTCGCCGAGCATCATGCCCAGCAGCGTGATCCCGCCGCCGAGGCCGGTGAACGAGGAGTGGAACGAGTCCACCGCGCCGGTCGAGGTGAGGGTCGTGGTGGTCGCGAAGATCGCCGAGGCGCCGACGCCGAACCGCTGCTCCTTGCCCTCCATCGCCCCGCCGGCCGCCTGGAGCGCGGCGCCGTGGTGGGCGTACTCGGTCCACATCATCAGCGCGGTGAAGCCGAGCCAGATCAGGCCCATCGTGGCCAGGATCGCGTAACCCTGCCGGACGTTGCCGACCAGCTTGCCGAAGGTGCGGGTGAGGGCGAAGGGGATGACGAGGATCAGGAAGATCTCGAAGAGGTTGGAGAACGCGTTCGGGTTCTCGAAGGGGTGGGCGGAGTTGGCGTTGAAGTAGCCGCCGCCGTTGGTGCCCAGCTCCTTGATGACCTCCTGCGAGGCCACGGCACCGCCGTTGACCTGCTGGGTGCCGCCGGTCAGCTGTCCGATCTCGTGGATGCCCGCGAAGTTCTGGATCGCGCCGCAGGCCACCAGGACCAGCGCGCCGATCACCGAGATCGGGATCAGGATGCGGACGGTGCCGCGCACCAGGTCGGTCCAGAAGTTGCCGAGTTCACCCGTGCGGGACCGGGCGAAGCCCCGGACCAGCGCGATGGCGACGGCCATGCCGACGGCGGCGGAGACGAAGTTCTGCACCGCGAGGCCGAGCGTCTGCACGGCGTGGCCCATGGCCTGCTCGCCGCTGTACGACTGCCAGTTGGTGTTGGCGACGAACGACGCGGCGGTGTTGAACGCCTGGTCGGGCGAGATCGCCGTGAAGCCGAGCGACAGCCGGCCGGGCAGCACGCCCTGAATCCGCTGGAGCAGGTAGAGGAAGAGGATGCTCGCCAGCGAGAAGGCCAGCACGCCGCGCAGGTACGCGGGCCAGCGCATCCCGGCGCGAGGGTCCGCGCCGATCAGGCGGTAGATCCACCGCTCGGCGCGCAGGTGCTTCTCGGAGCTGTACACGCCGGCCATGTAGTCGCCGAGCGGGCGGTACACCAGCGCCAGCGCCGCGACGACCGCGGTGAGCTGGAGGACTCCGGAGAGGACGGGGCTCATATCTGTGCTCAGAACCTCTCCGGGAAGACGAGGGCGAGGATCAGGTAGCCCAGCAGGGCGACGGCCACGACCAGGCCGACGACGTTCTCGGTGCTCACAGCTTCGTCACCCCCTTGGCGACGAGAGCCACCAACGCGAAGACCGCGATCGCGGTGGCGACGAAGGCCACGTCGGCCATCGTGTGCTCCTAGAGAGTTCGGATATGAACGGACCTCTAGAGCAAACCCCCGTCACCGCTGGGGACGGCCTTCGTTGACGCCTCCCTTACGGCCATTAGCGCGCCTTTGACGAGATCCATACGGGGACGCCGAGGACCTGCGAAAACGCCGCGGGGGGGGGGGGGGGGGGGGGGGGGGGGGGGGGGGGGGGGGGGGGGG